>JASGEZ010000188.1:0-14290 GCA_047605905.1 Microlunatus sp. | reverse complement strand
TTCGCCGGCCTGCTGCGCGGCCGCCTGCCCGTTGGCCATCGGCCGGGCCGGGTCGACCGGTGTCGCGCCGGGCGGCAGCAGGCCGGCTCGGCCGGGTGGCACCTCGCCCCGGTCGATCATGGTCAGATGCTCACGGATCACCTTGAGCGGCAGGTAGTGGTCCCGTTGCACGGTCAGCACGTACCGCAGCCGCTCGATGTCCGACTCGACATAGCGGCGATAGCCGGACGGCGCGCGTTCCGGAGTGACGAGCCCCTCGGTCTCCAGGAACCGGATCTTGGAGATGGTCACGTCGGGGAAGTCGGTCTTCAAGGCAGCAAGCACCTGCCCGATGCTGCGAACCTGGCTTCGGGGCACCTGTGGGGGGTCGGGACTCACCGTCATCGAGAGTGCGGACCTATCCGCCGTCCTGTGGGCTGGCAAGGAAAATCAGCCGGAATTTGCCGATCTGCACCTCGTCGCCGTGCCTCAGCAGGGTCGAGTCAACCAGGCCTCGGTTCACGTAGGTTCCGTTCAGGCTGCCCCGATCGCTGAGCACGATGCCCTCCGCGGTGCGGGTGAAGGTCGCGTGGCGCCGCGAGACGGAGATGTCGTCGAGGAAGATGTCGGAGTCCTGGTGTCGGCCGGCCGACACCTGATCGGTGTTCAACAGGAAGCGGCTCCCGGCGCTCGGACCGCGCTGCACGATCAGCAGCGCCGAGCCTCGCGGCAACGCACTCACCGCAGCCTCGTCCTCGGCGGACAGGCCTTCGACGTCAGTCTCGACCTGTACCGCAGGGATCGTCTTGGTGGTGTCGCCGGTCGGCAGCCCGGGAGCTGATGCTGGACTGGACGGTGAGACCTGGTTCGGGCGCAGCGCCGAGCCGCACTGGCCGCAGAAGTTGCTCCCTTCCGGGTTGTCGTGTCCGCAGTTTCTGCAATACGGCATAGCCTTCGTCCTCCTCACCGGGTCTCTCGCCGACGTTGAGAGTCTAAGTCAGACTCCCACTCTCAAGCTTCTGTTCACCCTTCAATCTGGCTCATTCCTCCACTGCTTCGGCATAGGCGTCGGCGTCGAGCAGATCGTCCAGGTCGGACTCGGCGGTGATCTCCAACTCGAACAGCCAGCCATCGCCGTAGGGATCGCTGTTGATCGTCTCGGGGTTGGACTCCAGCAGCGGGTTGACAGCCGACACCACACCTGAGATCGGGCAGAAGATGTCGGAGACGCTCTTGGTCGACTCCAGTTCCCCGCACGCATCGCCGGCCGACACTTCCTCGCCCACCGTCGGCGCGGTGACGAAGACGATGTCACCCAACTGGTCGGCCGCGTACTCGGTGATCCCGATCCGGACCACCGCCCCGTTGCCGCTGCGCACCCATTCGTGCTCGGCGGTGTACTTCAGGTCTTCGGGGAAATCGGCCACGAGGCACTCCTGATCGGCTGTTCGGGTCTGCAGGTTCTTCGGCATTATGAGGCGTCGCCCTGTTTCGCCCGGAGCCCCAAAAGAACCAATCACCGGGGCGTGGGCGCAGCAGACGCTGGCCGAGCGTACTGATTCTCGGCCGGACTGTGCAAGGAGGTGATCTCGACCTCGGTCAAACGCTCGATCGAGACGCTACCACCGATCCGTGGACCTGAGATCTCCGAGACGAGGCCACCCCGGAACCGGGCAGCCTCCTCCAAGCTGTGCGGGTCGCCGATCACCTCCAGGGTGATCGGGCGGGTCAGCCGGTGATCATCCGCCACCAGGGTGGTGCCGTCGGAACCGAACCACGTCGAGGCGACGACGCGAACGGAATCGTTGATCTCGATCACCTCCGCACCGGCATCGCGCATCTCCTGAACCGCGTCGACCAACACACTGGCGGTCACGTTCTGGCCCGGGTCGGTGATCCGCATCCGGATTCCCGGACCCTTCGCGCCGGCCGTACCGGCCAGAATGGACAGTTCGCCGAGTCGGCGCTGACTTTCCTCCTCGGCGACCCGACGTGAGTTCGCACCGCCCTCCAAGGTCGTCCTGGTCTGCTGCAGGTCGGCGATCTCACCCTCCAACCGACGCGACTCCGAACCCAGGCCGTCGAGAATCTGGATCAGGTCCTCGCGGCGCGCGTTGGTGTAGGCGTCGTCGGTGTTGGTGATCCGGATCTGCATGGCACCACCGAGCCCGACGACGAACAAGATCACCGCGGCAATCACCTGGCCACGTCCTGGCTTGACCAGGGAATGCCACAGCCGGTCGCCGGCAGGCCGCTCCGACGGCTGTGTCAGCTCCGAATCAGGCATGGAACAACTGCCGTCGAATGGCTGCGGCATTGGTGAAGATGCGGATGCCCAACACCACCACGACCGCGGTGGAAAGCTGGGAACCGACGCCGATCTGGTCCCCGACCCAGACGATCAGCGCCGCGATCAGCACGTTCGAGATGAAAGAGGTGACGAAGACCCGATCGGAGAAGACGCCTTCGAGATAGGCCCGGAACGCTCCGAAGAGGGCATCGAGCGCGGCGACGATGGCGATCGGCAGATACGGCTGCAGCGCCAACGGCAGGGTCGGCTCGAGCAGCAGCCCGACAACGATCCCGACCAGCAGGCCGATCAGTGGCAGCATCGGTGTCCTTTCCCTCCCGCACGCGACCTCATCGGTTCTCCCGGGCGTACCGAAGCACCATGCCGGGATCAGAGCCGAGGGTCAAGGAATCCGCGGTGTCCAGGGAGTAGGTCATGCCCCGGTTACGCGCCAGATCGTTCCACCAGGCACCGGCACTGGTCAGGGCGAACGAGGCGGGCAGGGTCCGGGGATCACCGATAGCCTCCACCCGATAAGGCCGGTTCAACGAGCGATAGTCGACCGTGATCGCCTCCCCGGCGCCACGGATCGCGGTCAAGGTCGACAGCCGGTGACCATTGATCGAGATCGCCTCGGCACCTGACTGCCACAGCCCGTTCACCAGGATCTGCAGATCGCGATCGAGAACCCGGTCGCTGGCATCCCGATCGGAGCCCGCGGCATCGTCGACGGTGATCACCACCCCGGGGCCGCTGACCACCACCGTGCCCACCGAGGTCCCGAGCTGGTCGATCTCGGCCAATCTGGCCTCGGCCTGGCTGTCACCACTGGCCGCGGCGGCCCGTTGTCGGGCGATGTCGGCATCGAGCGTCGCGATCTCCGCCCGCCGGCTGTCCAGCGTGGCTTCGGCCGCTTGGATCCGGGTGATCAGCTCGTCCCGCTCGCTCGCGGCCAGCGGCGCCCGTTGCGTCGTCTGCACCGCTCCGATCGCGAACAGTACTCCGGCCAACGCCACCGTCGCGGCCAGCGCCCAGCGCCGGGCCGGACCCTGCGCCCCGGTATCCGACGCCCCGCCCCGACGTCGTGCCGACGAAGTGTAGTAGTCGGGATCGATCGGCTGCTCCACGATCTGGCGGAGCAGATCCATGCTGGCATCGGGTCGTCGTGGCCGGGTCCGCCCACCAGCGGCCGCACTCACCGGTCGCTCCGCCGGCGGCGGCGAGGAGGCGATGCCGGCGTACCTTCGCGCGGAGTCGGGCCCTCGTGCGGCGGGCCGATCGGGCGATCCGCTTTCGCGACCGGCGCCGTGTTGGCGAGTAGATCGGCCGTCTGTCGGACGTAGAGGAGCCCGGCCCACCAGTAGAGCCCGGTCCCCCACAGCGCGAACGCCCAGCCGGCAACTCGGGCGACCAGTTCCCACGAACCGGGGCCGACGCCCAGCAGCACCAACGGGAACGCGTACAGCAGGCAGAAGGTCGCCGCCTTGCCGAGGAAGTGCACCGGCAGCGAGGAATAGCCGCGGGTGTGCAGGATCGGCACCAGCACGGCGATCATCACGTCCCGAGCGGCCAGCACGATCACCAGCCACCAGGGAATGACGCCGCGCAGTGCCAGGCTGGCGATGATCGCCAGGATGTAGAGCCGGTCGGCCACCGGATCGAGCAACTGCCCGATGCGCGAGCGCTGGTTCCAGGCCCGCGCCAGGTAGCCGTCGAGCCAGTCGGTCAGACCGGCCAGCGCCAGCACGACCACCGCGAGCGCATCGGCCCGCGGGCCGAGGATCAGCCAGACCACCAGCGGCACCCCGAGCAACCGCAGGAAGCTCAAGACATTGGGTACGGTCCAGATCCGGTCGACGTCGTAGCTCGGGGCCTGCGGATCCACAGGTGCCAGCGTAGTTGTCAGGATTCGGCCATCTCGAAGGCGCGGACGGCCGATGGACCGGTCCGGCGGCAGCGTACGGCGGCAGCCACAGCGTCGTTGTGCAGTCTCCGTGCCAGCGTGGCCCGCTCGTGCTCGACCCGGAGCACGGCCGGATTCGTCCGGACCAGCAGCCGACTCAGATCGCTCTCGACTCGCTCCCGATGGTGTTGATCCGCGCCCTCCTTCGCGGCCGCCAAGGCATCAACGGCGGCCTGATGCACCCGTAGCCGCTGCGGGTCGGCCGGCGGCGCGCCGGTCAGTTCGAGTACGCGGCGCGCTCGGTCGACCAGCGCCTCGTCCAGCAGCGTCCAGGTCCGCCGTACCCGCTCGTTCCGGCCGATCGGAACGCTTCGACTCGGGACCGGATGGACCACTGCGGAGTAGACCTGAGCGATCCTCGGCGCGACCTCGGACCAGTCGTAACCGGCCGCGTGGACGGCGGCCGAGGGCTGCCTGCGGACGCCGTCGCTCAGCACCCGGGTGACGGCGGCCGCGAGGGCCAGCGGGTCGCCTCTCCGGAACAGCTGGCCGGCCAGGCCGTCACCGGGCCGCTGCAGCAGCTCCACGAAGGCGGACAGGTCGGAGGCGACCACCTCGGCGCCCGCCGCGAGCGCCTCGAGCAGCACGATGCCGAAGCTCTCCCGCGCCACCTGTGGCGCCACGAACACATCCGTGCCGGCCAGCAGCGCCCGCTTGCTCTCGTCGTCGATCCCGCCCAGCACCCGCACCCCCCGCAGCGCGCGCGACCGCCCCGGGGCGATCCCGTGTCCGGCCAGGCACACCTCCACCTCACCGACTGCGGCCCGGATCGCCGGCAGCGCCTCCAGCAGCACGGCGAGACCCTTGCGAGGCTCGTCCAACCGGCCGACGAAGGTCAGTCGTGGTCGCTCGCCACCGCGCCACCGGCCCGAAGCCGGCACCGGCACGGGGGCCGAGGTGGTCGGGCCGGATCGGAACCACGCGTGGTCGAAGCCGTTCGGGATCACGACCGGGTCGCGCCCCAGGTGGCGTACGACGACGTCCCGGGCCGACTCGGAGACCGCGATACCGGCGTCGATCTTCTCGATAAGCCGGCGCAGGGCGTCGCCGGCAACCTGCATCGTCCGTGACCGGGGAGTGGCGGTGTGATAGGTCGCCACCACCGGTACCTCGGCGTACCGCAACGCCAGCAGCGCAATCGACGGTGTGATCGGCTCGTGCAGATGGACCAGGTCGAAGCCGCCCTGGCGCAACCAGCGCCGGACCCGCACCGCGGTCACCGGACCGAAACTGACTCGGGCGATCGATCCGTTGTACGGGACCGGGAGCGCCGAACCGGCCGAGGTGAACTGCTCGTCCGCCGGATCCAGCTCGCCGGGGGCCAGCACCGCCGGCCGATGGCCGAGATCGCGCAACGCGGACGCCAGGCCGAGCACATGGTTCTGCACCCCACCCGGACGGTCGACGGAGTACGGACAGACCAGCCCGATCCGCAGCCCCTTCCCATTCCCGGTCTCCGGCCCGATCACTGTCCGAGCTCCCGGCCGGTGAAGAAGGGTTGCAGCATCGGCCAGTCCTGGGGCTGTCGACGGATGGTGGCGGCGAAGTGGTCGGCCACCTGCTGGGTCATGGCCCGGAGCCCCTCCGGCCCGGTCCGATGCACCACCTCGGGTCCCAGCTCGATCCTCATCACCGTGTCGTCGACGAACTGGCAGACACCAGGAATCAGCGCCGCACCGGTCCGCCGGGCCAGCAAGGCCGGGCCGGCAGGCATCCGGACCTGCCGGCCGGCCCAGCTGACCCAGACACCGCTCCTGGTGAGATCTCGGTCCCCCAACAGACAGACAGTGCGCCCCCGCTCCAGTGCATCGGCCAGCCGGGTCAGCACGTCCGGCTCGGTGTGGCCGATCGGCTCCATCCCCAGGCCACGGCGGAAACCGAGGAAATCCTCGTACGCCTCCGGATCCAGCACCTCGACCACCGTGGTGACAGGGAAACCGCTGAGGCAGGCCCAGGCGCCGGCCAGGTCCCAGTTGCCGCTGTGCGGCAGGACCACGATCGCCCCGGATTCCGCCTGCCTGCGCCGCAGCCGCGGCGCGTCCGGCACCTGAACCCGGGAGGCGATCTCGTCCGGTCGCCAGCGCGGCAGCGCGAGCACCTCGGTCAGCGTCCGCAGGTAGGACCGCAAGGCCGCCGCCATCAGGCGGTCATCGGCCCGCCGGCCGGAGGCCACGGACAGATTGAGTCGCAGATTGGTCAGGTGCCGACCGTTCGTCCGGGCCGCCAGCCTGGCGCCGGCCGCAATCGGCGGCCGCAGCAGCGCCGGCGGGACTACCCCCGCCGTCCGCCAACCCGCGCGATAGATCCCGCGTACGACGCGATCCTTGAACGCCGAGTTGTCAGACTCCGTGGTCGCTCGGGCGACCCCAGGATCTGACAAGTCGGGCTTCATGACGCCTTGGCCTGGCGATAGACCGAACGGCTGCGCTGCACGACGGTGATGAGACCAGCGACCGCGAGGAACAGCATGGCGGCTTCCAGCACGTACGGGATGCCGAGTCCGGCCAGCAGCGCGCCCGCCAGCACAATCAGCAACCGGTCAGCTCGTGCGGCCAGTCCACCGTTCGCCTGGAAGCCCAGGCTCTCGGCCCGGGCACGGACGTAGGACGTGAGTTGGCCGAAGATCAAGGCTGCCAGGCTCATCCCTGCCCAGACCGGCTGCTGCTGATCGTAGGCGAAGTAGAGCAGCAGTCCGCCGAACACCGCTCCGTCTCCGAGGCGGTCCAGACTCGAATCGAGGAAGGCGCCCCACTTCGAGGCGGTACCGCTGAGCTTGGCCATCAGCCCGTCGATCATGTCCGCGAGCACGAACACCGTGATGACCACTGTGCCCTGCCACAGCCAGCCTTGGGGGTAGCAGACCAGCGCTGCAACCATCACCACGAAGGTGCCGATCGCAGTCACGGCGTCGGGAGACACGCCGTGCCGGTTGAGGAACAGTGCGATCGGGGTGAGCAGCCGCGCTGCGCCGGCTCGGAATCTCTCGAGCATCAGTCGGTCTCATACGTGGCAGCCCAGGCCGTCGTCAGCAGCTCCCAGGCATGGTCGAGCAGCTGGGGCACAGCCTTGGTCTGGGCCACGACCGGCAGGAAGTTGGCGTCGCCGGCCCAGCGCGGCACGACATGCTGGTGCAGGTGCGCGGCGATGCCCGCACCGGCCACCGCGCCCTGGTTGATGCCGAGATTGAAGCCGTCCGGCCCGCTGACCGCACGAGTGACCCGCATCGCCTGCTGGGTCAGGGCGGCGATCTCGGTCAGTTCGGCCGATGTGGCGTCGGTCAGATCGGCGACATGGCGATAGGGACAGATCAGCAGATGACCGGGCGAGTAGGGATACAGGTTCAAGATCACGTACGCCAGCTCGCCCCGGTGCACGACCAACGCCGCGCGATCGTCGCCGCGCTCCGGGGCGGCACAGAACGGACAGTGCTTGGCCTCGCGGGTCGTCGGCTTGTTCTCACCGTTGATGTAGACCATCCGGTGCGGCGTCCAGAGTCGCTGGAACGCGTCCGGTACGCCGGGCCGCTCCCCTGGGTCCTCGACCTCGATCATCTGCCGTCCTGGCGCTAGTGACACACCGCTAGACCTGAACCCGGTCGCGGATCGCGTCGGTGATCCGCGCCACGGCCTGGTCGACCGGGATGCCGTTGTCCTGCCGGCCGTCGCGATAGCGGAACGAGACCGCACCGGCCTCGGCGTCCTGGCCGCCGGCGATCAGCATGAACGGCACCTTGGCCTGCTGCGCAGTGCGGATCTTCTTCTGCATCCGGTCGTCGGAGGTGTCGACCTCGACCCGTACGCCGGCCGCCCGCAGCTTCTCCGCTACACCATCGAGATAGCCGTTGAACTCCGCGGCGACCGGGATGCCGACCACCTGGACCGGCGCCAGCCAGGGCGGGAACGCGCCCGCGTAGTGCTCGGTCAGGACGCCGACGAACCGCTCCACGGAGCCGAACAGTGCCCGGTGGATCATCACCGGCCGCTGCCGGGTGCCGTCCGGGCCGGTGAACTCCAGACCGAAGCGCTCCGGCAGCATCAGGTCGACCTGGATGGTCGACATCTGCCAGGTGCGACCGATCGCGTCCCGCGCCTGGACCGAGATCTTCGGAGCGTAGAACGCGGCGCCACCCGGGTCGAGGACCAGGTCCAGCCCGGAGGCGGCGGCAGCATTCTCCAGCGCAGCCGTGGCCCGCTCCCATTCGGCGTCGGTGCCGATCGACTTCTCCGGGTCCCGGGTGGACAGCTCGAGATAGAAGTCGGTCAGGCCGTAGTCCTTCAACAGATCGAGGACGAACTGCAGCAGCGAGATCAGCTCGCCCTGCATCTGCTCCTCGGTGCAGTAGATGTGCGCGTCGTCCTGCGTCATGCCGCGGACCCGGGTCAGACCGTGCACCACGCCCGACATCTCGTACCGATAGACCGAGCCGAACTCGAACAGCCGCAGCGGCAGCTCCCGATAGGACCGGCCACGGGACCGGAAGATCAGGCAGTGCATCGGGCAGTTCATCGGCTTCAGGTAGTAGTCCTGGCCGGGTTTGCGGATGCTGCCGTCCTCGTTCAGCTCCTCGTCCACGTGCAGCGGCGGGAACATGCCTTCCTTGTAGAAGCCGAGGTGGCCGGAGATCTCGAACAGCTCGCCCTTGGTGATGTGCGGGGAGTAGACGAACTCGTAGCCGGCGTCGACATGCCGCTGCCGGGAGTAGTCCTCCATCGCCTTGCGCAGGATGCCGCCCTTGGGGTGGAAGACCGCCAGCCCGGAGCCGATCTCGTCGGGGAAGGAGAACAGGTCCAGCTCCCGGCCCAGCCGCCGGTGGTCGCGCTTGGCGGCCTCCTCCAGCCGGGTCTGGTACGCCTTCAGTTCCTCCCGGCTCGGCCACGCCGTCCCGTACAGCCGCTGCAGCTGGGGGTTGGCCTGATTGCCGCGCCAGTAGGCGGCCGAGGTGCGCATCAGCGCGTACGCCGGGATGTAGCCGGTGTGCGGCACGTGCGGGCCGCGGCACAGGTCCTTCCAGGCCACCGTGCCGTCGCGCTTGACGTTGTCGTAGATGGTCAGCTGACCGGCACCGACCTCGGCACTGGCGCCGTCGTCGTCGGAGGCGCCTTGACCGACAGAGCCCTTGTCGGCGATCAGCTCGAGCTTGTACGGCTCATGCGCCAGCTCGGCGCGCGCCTCGTCGTCGGAGACCTCGCGGCGGACGAAGCGTTGCCGCTCCTTGATGACCCGGGTCATCCGCTTCTCGAGGTCCTTCAGGTCCTCGGGGGTGAACGGGGAGGCCAGGTCGAAGTCGTAGTAGAAGCCGTCGGTGATCGGTGGGCCGATGCCGAGCTTGGCGTCACTGTGCGCGGCCTGCACCGCCTGGGCGGCGACGTGGGCGGCGGAGTGCCGGACGATCGCGAGCCCGTCCGGCTCCGCGTTGCTCACCGGCTCGATCGAGATCTCGGCACCCTCGACACTCTCGATCCCATCGAGCACGGGGCGACTCAGGTCGCGCAGCTCACCGTTGACCCGGACCGCGACGATCGTTCGATCGCTGCCGAACAGGTCCAGCCCGGTGGTGGTGCCGGTCACCTGCTGGCCTTCGATCTGTTCGCCAACAACGGTGATCGACATGCTGGACACGCGTCTGCGCTCCCTTCCTCGGGCTGCCCGCGGGTTCGGGCTCTCGGATTCAGCCGAAACGGCCGGCCGCCAGCCTAGTCGTTCGAGCGCGGTCGAGCTTCGGCATAACGCTCGCGCCGCTCACCTCGACCTGCCGAACACTCCGAGTCGTACCGTTTGTCGGACGCACCGTCCTACTGGAGAGTTTGCTCGATACCGCGGCTGGCGGCTGGCGCAGCTTCGTGCTGCCCAGGAGATTGTGAGGGTGTCTCATGGCGGACAAGATCGACTTCAAGAAGGCGCTCGACAGCTACCGAGCGCAGCGTGGCCGCTTCCGTGTCCTCGACGTACCCGACATGCAGTACCTCATGATCGACGGACATGGCGACCCCAACACCTCGCCGGCCTACACCGAAGCCCTCTCTGCGCTGTATCCGGTGGCCTACAAGCTCAAGTTCATCAGTAAGCGCGAGTTCGAGCGGGACTACGTCGTCCCCCCACTGGAGGGCCTGTGGTGGGCCGAGGACATGGCCGCCTTCACCGTCTCGCGCGACAAATCCCAGTGGGACTGGACGATGATGCTCATGGTTCCCGAGTGGATCGAACATTCCAGTTTCCTGGCCGCAGTCGAGCAGGCCGGAGCCAAGAACAGGCCGACACGCCTCGACAACGTACGCCTGGAAACGCTCTCCGAAGGATTGTGTGTACAGACGCTCCACCTCGGATCATTCGATGACGAAGGTCCTGTGCTGGCACGCATGCACCACGAGTTCATCCCCGGGAACGGCCTGCGCCTGAACGGCAAACACCACGAGATCTACTTCAGCGACTTCCGCAAGGTCGCCCCCGAGAGACTACGAACCGTGCTCCGCCAGCCCGTCAGCCCCTCGCCCACGAACTGACCCTTCAGTAGCCTCGCTCCGTATGAGCACCCGCGATGTCCCAGCGAAGGAGTTTCGGCACCACCACCTTCTTCGTCAACGCACGCATCCCGGTGGTCGCCGTCAAGCTTCCCGAGGGCAACCTTGAAGCCCTGCTGTCGCGGCGATGAGGAGATCGGCCGGCTCGGGCCCTCGATCGATTTGGACAGTGGCCATGGACCTCTGCGGACACTACGCTGACCTCGCACAAGACCCGCGGTCCGAGGGGGCTCATGGTGTATCGGCTGGCTGTCGACCTGGGCACTGCGTTCACCGCCGCAGCGGTGATCAACGGATCAGACCCGACCATGGTCGGCCTGGGCAATCGCAGCATGCAAGTGCCGTCGGTGTTGTTCCTGGCCGATGATTCGTCGTTCGTGGTCGGGGAGAACGCGGAGCGTCGCGGGCTGTCCGAACCTGATCGATTGGTCCGGGAGTTCAAGCGCCGGTTCGGTGATCCGGTGCCGCTGTTCGTGGCGGGCGCAGCGTACTCCGCAGAGAGCCTGATGGCACGACTGCTGCGGTGGGTCGTGGACCAGACCAGCACCCGGCAGGGCGAACTACCAGCCGAACTGATGCTGACCCACCCCGCCAACTGGGGGCCGTACAAGCGGGAGCTGCTCGACCAGGTGGTCGCCCTGGCCGGACTTGGCGATGCCGGGTACTGCACCGAGCCGGAGGCCGCCGCGGCGAACTACGCGGCCCGCGCCAAGGTGTCGACAGGCGAACGGCTGGCTGTCTACGATCTCGGCGGCGGCACCTTCGACGCGTGTGTGCTGGAGAAACGAGACAACGGGTTCGCCGTGATCGGCACCCCGGACGGCATCGAGCACCTCGGCGGCGCAGACATCGACGAGGCAGTCAGTCAGCTGGTTCTCCGGGCCCTCGGATCGAAGCTCGACGACATGGATGTCGAGGACCTCCCCACCATGATCGGGCTGGCTCGGCTACGCCGGGACTGTGTGGAGGCCAAGGAAGCGTTGTCCACCGAGACCGATGTGACGATCCCGGTGACCCTGCCCGGCCTCAACACCATGGTGCGGATCAATCGGGCCGAGCTGGAGTCGACCATGCGAGCAGCGCTGCTCGACACCGTGACGACGTTGCGCCGAACGCTGGCGTCAGCACAGACCGCACCTGGCGACCTGAGTGCCATTGTGCTGGTCGGTGGCAGCTCCCAGATCCCACTGGTCAGCGAACTACTCCAGCATGAGTTCGCCGTACCGCTCAACATCGATACCCATCCCAAGCACGACATCGCCCTCGGTGCGGCTCTGCTCTGCCGCGAGTCGGCAGCAGAGCCTACGGTGATTCGGCCGGCGACCACCGTTCCCGCTGCTCTGCCGGCGCCGGAAGTCACAGCTGTCAATCTGCCCGAACCAACAACTGACACGCCACGTCGATCGGGCGCACTACCGGTGGTACCCGAGCGGCCCGGGCATCGACGTCGGAACATCCTGGTTGCCGTCGTCGCGGCTCTCGTGGTCGGGATCTCGGTAGTCGCCGGAATCCTGGTGGCCAACTCCCGAAGTCAGAACAACACCTCCAGCACTCCGCCCGCGGCCCCCTCGATCGAGGTCACCGGAGCACCGACGTTCGACGAGCTGATGAGCCACATTCCGTCCGGCTACCGCAACGGCTGCCACGAACTCACCGACGATCTCAACGGCGCAGCCGTCAAGGTCGGCTGCGATCCGCCCGACCAGAACATCAACTCCATCACCCACTGGCAGTACGCTTCGGCCGCTGCCTTCAACAAGGCGGTCGACGAAGAGTTCGGCCACCAACCGACCACCAGCGACTGTTCGGAGGGGCCCGGTGAAGGACCCTACTCCACCGAACTAGGCGACGGTCGGCTCAGGAGTGGACGGCTGCAGTGTCACGACTCCGACGGAATTGTCACCTTCATCTCGACAACTGATCAGCTGAGGGTTATCACCGTCGTTGACACCAGCCCGTCCTCGGACTGGTGGTATCAGCCGTTCAAGGATGTCTGGGCTGGGAACCCTCTCGAGTAAAGCTCCAGTCCTCGACCAGGAGCGCTTGACGGTGAGACCTGGTCAGCTGTGAGGAACGAGCGGGACTGTTGCCAGCGCCAATCCGATGCCGATGAGGCCAAGGAGCTACGTCCCGCTGCTATTGCTGTGGGCCGCGCTTGGATGGCCTCGCTCGCTATCAATGCCACATCCAGCGTGGTGGGCGATACTGGGTTCGAACCAGTGACCTCTTCGGTGTGAACGAAGCGCGCTACCACTGCGCCAATCGCCCCTGCCCTGTCGGGCGACGCCCACCATATCCCATGACTGGCAGGGACCTCACATCGAAACTCAGGGATCGATCAGCTCGGCGCTCTTCGCTATCGTCTCGGTCGCGCCTCTCGCGTGGGCGTACGCCAGACCACGGACATTCTCGGCGTACGACGTCGACTTGACCCCGGTCAGGACGCCGTTCTCGCAACGCTGCCAGGGCATGGTCACGACAGTGCAGATTGCTGCTGCGGACGCATGGGCTTCGGCGATCACGACCAAGGTCGGCGGCCGCAGGCGGCCTGCGAGCCGAGCGGGCCCAGGCTGCCGGTGTAGGTGATGCGGATCTTGCCGTGGCTCCCAGGCTTCGTCAGCACGGACCGTCTCGATCGCACGGCATCTCCGTGCTCGTCGGGACGCTCATGCCGAGAGCCTAGACGCCGGGCCAACATGCACGACCGATACGGTTTGGCTTCCGGCGTGGACTCGGCTATTGTTCCTGACCGCGCCTGAGACCAGATTCACTCCGGACACGGCGCAACGCGGACGTGGCTCAGTTGGTAGAGCATCACCTTGCCAAGGTGAGGGTCGCGGGTTCGAATCCCGTCGTCCGCTCGGAGCGAGTCTCGCCCATCCCTTGGGGAGCAGTGTTCTCCAGTCCACCAGGGGGTAGGCGAACTCCTCAGGGTGGAGTGGCCGAGAGGCGAGGCAACGGACTGCAAATCCGTGTACACGGGTTCAAATCCCGTCTCCACCTCGGGCGGTTGGCGCAGTTGGTAGCGCGCTTCCCTGACACGGAAGAGGTCATCAGTTCAAATCTGGTACCGCCCACCAGCAGGATGGCTAGGAGTTTCACCCGAATCTCCTAGCCATTCGGCGTTTCTGCCCACTGTGATGACCGACAGCCAAGGTTGGCGACCAGCCTGCGTTCGTCCGGCGCCGCGCAACTATCTGCCAGATAACGCACGTCCGCGACGGATATGTCGCGGAGAGCTGCTATTTGGCAGATAGTCGGAGCCAGCACCACCCAACCGCTGCCGAAGCTGCGGGGTAGATTCAGTGTGGAACGGTTGGGGGAGCAGGTGACAGCGCCCGCGGGTGAGCAGCAGCCGGAGTTGCGCACCCCCGAAGGCTTCACCGCGTGGTTGACCCCGCACTGGGCCGCGATGGCCGCGCTGGCCGCCCGCTCACCCAACGACTCGGACGATATCCTGCAAGACGCCTTGGCCGCCGCCTGGCGGAAGCGTCATCAGTTCGATCCGGCGCGAGGCACCGCCCGCAACTGGTTGCTGGC
>JASGEZ010000187.1:0-17776 GCA_047605905.1 Microlunatus sp. | reverse complement strand
GGGGCAGGCCGATCCGGCCCGCAACACCGCGGCGGCCTCCTCCCGCAGGCCGGGCGGCGACTCGGGATCGGCACAGGTACGCCGCAGCTCGGCCACCAGCGCAGCCAGGGTCAGCGGCCGCCGCGGACGACCGTGCACCGGTTCGATCCGGACCCCTAGTTCGGCCAGGAAGCGGGATGGCTGGTCGCCCTCCCCCTCGGTTCCGGCGACCGCGGTGACGATCAGCCGGCGGCGAGCCCGGGTCGCCGCCACGTAGAACAATCGGCGCTCCTCGGCGATCCGGGCGGCCGTCGGCTCGATCTCGTGCAGCCCGTGCGGACCGAGCCGGTCCGGCTCCAGCAGGGACCCGCGGCGCCGGATATCGGGCCAGCTCCCCTCCTGCACACCGGCGATCACCACCAGGTCCCATTCGAGCCCCTTGGACCGGTGCGCGGTCAGCAGCCGCACCGCCCCACCGCGCAGGTCCGATTCCCGGAGGGTGTCCGCCGGGATCTGCTGCCCCTCCACCTCGGCCAGGAAGGCCGTCACCCCGCGAAGCCCGGACACCTCCTCGGAGCGATGGGCGATGTCGAACAAGGCGCAGATCGCATCCAGGTCGCGGTTGGCGCGCCGCCCGGACTCCCCGGACAGGGCGGCCTGGGTACGCAGTCGCTCCGGCCACCGGGTGCCGGACCAGAGCACCCAGAGCGCTTCCTCGGCGGTGCCGCCGGTGGCGATGCAGCGTTCGCACCGGAGCAGCAGGACGGCCAGCCGCGCCGCGCCGAGCAACTCGGGTCCGTCCTCACCGGCCTCCCGCAGCTCGGTGATCAGCTCGGGGTTGCGCAGCGCCGCAGCAAGCAGCTGGTTCGACGGTCGCGGCAAGGCTGCCCCGGCCAACTCAGCTCGCTCGGCGCGGCGCAGCGCCCGGCCGAGCCGGCGGATCGCCATCGCATCCAGCCCACCCAGCGGCGTACCGAGCAAGAGGTGTCCTTCATCGGGATCGATCTCCCGACCACGAGCGGCGATCCTCAGCGCCAGCAGCAGCGGGCTGACCGCGGGATCGATGGCCAGCGGGATCTCGTCGCCGGCCACCTCGACCGGCACGCCGGCGGCGGTGAGCGCCCGGCTGAGTCCGGGGATCATCGCCCGGCCGGCCCGCACCAGCACCGCCATCGACTCCCACGGCACCCCTTCGCGCAGATGCGCGGCCCGCAGCAGCTCGGCGATCTGATCGGCCTCGGCACCCGCCGAGTCATAGGTATAGGCCTCGACCCGCCCGTACGGCAGCCCGACCGTTGAGCGTGGCGCGCGAAACGCCTCACGGATGTCGGTCGGCAACACACCGGGCAAGGCCAGCCGATCCGCGACCCAGCGGCTGGCGGCCAGCAGACCGGGACCGAAGCGTCGGGTCTCCCCCAGCGGCAGCACAGGCGCCGGGGCTCCTTCCCGGGTCCGGAACCGGTCCGGGAACTCGACGATGCCGCGCGACTGGGCGCCTCGGAAGGCGTACACCGACTGGTCGGGATCGCCGACCACCACCAAGTTGCGGCCGTCGCCGGCGACCACCTGCAGCAATCTAACCTGGGCCGGATCGGTGTCCTGGTATTCGTCGACGAACACCTCGTCGATCTCGCTCCGCAGCTTGGCCGCGATCTTCGGATCGGCCAGCAGGATGCGGCTGCGATGCACCAACTCGGCGTAGTCGATCACCTGCTCGGCATCGAGAACGTCCAGATACTCCTCGAAGAACTCCCCCACCGCGACCCATTCGAGCCGGTCCGCGGCCGCACCGGCATCGATCACATCCTCGGGGTCCATGCCCAGCTGACGGGCCTTGGCCACCACCGAACGAACCTCCGACGCGAACGCGCGGGTGCCGAACGCGCGGTCCAGGCTGTCCGGCCAGGCCACCCGCCGGGTCTCCCGAGTGCCGGCCAGCGTCTCCCGGATCCGGAACTCCTGCTCGGGTGCGGTCAGCAACCGCAGCGGCTGCGGCCCGGCCACCCCGGCAACGGTCGCATCGGCGTCGCCGTCGACATCGGTGAACCGACGGATCAGGGCATAGCAGAAGGCGTGGAAGGTCAACACCATCGGTGTCACGACCGTACGGCCCTGGCGAGCCGCGATCCGATTGCGCAGGTCAGCCGCAGCTTTGCGGGAGAAGGTCAGCACCAGCACCCGGTCCGGGGGGACCCCGCGATTCTCGATCCGCTCGACCACCGACTCCACCAGCGTGGTGGTCTTGCCCGTCCCCGGGCCCGCCAGCACCAGCAACGGCCCACCCGGATGATCCACCACCGCCCGCTGGAACGCGTCCAGCACCGGCGCGGCCGTCGGCTCCCGCCGGGGTCGGACAAGGGTGTACATGGAGACTTCAGATGCCTTCGTGGTCGTACGGATCGTTGGTCAGATTCCATCACCTCCCACCGACAGTGCGCTCAGACGACCTCGCGGTCGCCGCGGACGGCGGAGAGCACGACGATGGCTGCGGCGGCCAGCAGTGCGGTGCCCAGGACGAGTTCACCCAACTCGGCAAAGGCGTTGACCGCCGAGAAGGTGGCCGGCCGTCGGATCAAGACGTCGGCAGCCACGACGGTGACGGTGAGCAGTGGGTAGCCCATCGCCAGCAGCACTCGGGTCGGCCGCCGCAGCCGGCGACCGTCGGAATTGGCCCACTCTGAGCTGGTCAGGAAATCCCAGGTGACACCGAACAGCACGAAGGCCACCCCGCTGCTACCGATCAGCGCTGCCACCGGGTCGCTCAGCAACGAGCGCATCGAGAGCAGCACCGCCAGGGTGAGCACCGCAGCCAACCCAAGCGTCCGGTCCCGCGACAGCCGGCGGCGTGCGAGCAACCACCCCAGCACCACCAGGACCCCGGCCGTGACCACACTCACCAAGGCGTCGGGATCCACCCAGAGGGCCCAGCGATAGCCGGTGAGCAGCCGGGCCGAGAGCGCGAACAGCATCACCCCGCTGCCGCCCAGCACCAGCGCCAGACCGGGCCGGTGACGCCGTGCCTGCCACAGTCCCAGAGCTACCAGGAGCACGCCCAGCAGCACCCGGAAGCCGTCCAGCAGCTGGTCCGTCCAGGGCGTGGTGTCGATGAAATCCTCCGCCTCGACCGCGCGCACGGGGTCGAGGCTCACCACGATCTGGCCGAAGAAGATGACCACATAGACCGGGATCATCAAGGTGATCAGCCCGACACCGACCCCAACCGAGATCCGGCTGAGGTCATCGGGCAGATCCGCGACCGATACGGTATCGAGCTGGGTCAGCCGCGAGACCACCCAACCCAGGACGGCGAACGCCGCGACCAGACCAACCGCCGGCAGGAAGGCTCGCCAGCCACTGTTGACCACATCGAAGTGGCTCAGCCGCCTGACCTCCTGCACCAGTCTGAGCACGACCAGGGCCGCGAGCACGACGTACGGCCACTTTCCCGCCGCCGCTCGCTGGGACGTCTTGGTCGCGGCCATGGTCAACCCGACGGCGATTTCGGCCACCGCGGCTCCGGCGGCGATCACGGCCGGCAGCACGACGAAGGTCAGCATGCTCATGGTCTGGTCCAAGAAGACCGGCGACATCCGGTAGCCCAGCCG
The DNA here is from genome assembly GCA_047605905.1 of Microlunatus sp. Lineage (GTDB taxonomy): Bacteria > Actinomycetota > Actinomycetes > Propionibacteriales > Propionibacteriaceae > Microlunatus. The sequence goes on along the minus strand of JASGEZ010000187.1, from coordinate 14,192 downwards.
GCGGCTCGTGTCGGCATAGGCGTGGGTCGAAAACGCCAGCACGAGACCGATCAGGCCCAACAGGAGCGGGAACTCCCACCACGCCGGTTCACGCCGCCGCCGGACCACCATCAACACGCCCACGACCAGCACTGTCAGCGCAGTCAGCAGCACCGGCGCGCCGACCCCGACCGTCGGGACGGTCGCCGACGACCAGATTCCCAGCAGCAGTGCCAGCGCCACCAGCCCGGCCACCCGCAACCACCACGGACCGTGAACGGCAGCGACGGTGAACAGCGCCAGGCAGAAGCCGAGCAGGAAGATCAGGGCCCACACAGCGCCCTCCGGCACGCTGCTGGTGAGTGTGTTGGGCACATTCAGGGATGACCAGGATCGGATCGGTGCCGACACCAATGCCAACAGCCCGGTGAGCACGAACAGCACGCAGCCCACCGTGACAACAGCGCGCAGCCCGTACGGCCAGAGTCCGTCGTCGCGGAGCCGTCCCTCCCGGACCTTGCTGACGACACCTTGGTCGAGCACTGTGCGGATCGCAGTACGGATTCGGCTCACGGCTCCGAACTCCAGGTCGTGAGGCTCCAGGCATCACCGAAGATGATCACGCCGTGGCGATACGGCACGGCCCGGTACGCGAGGCTGGCCCGCGGCCACTCCGGGAAGTCGACCGTGAGTCGCAACGCGAGCGTGTGGTCACGGAACTCGGCACCGGACACGTCCCAACCGACCATCGTCTGCCCGACCACGGTCACCGCCCCGTAGGGCGGCAGTCGTTGCCGGACCACGCCGTGCTCGTCGATCACGAGGGTGTCCAGCCTGCTGGCGGCCAGCAGCACATCGCCGAACGGCTGCAAAGAGTCCAGCGTGCCGGTCTGCGGTAGCAGCCAGCGGTGTCGGCCGGTGCTGAGATCGAGGGCGTCCAGAGTCCCCTCGTGACGTACCACGACGAGGTCGCCGAAGATCGCGCCGCGTGTACCGGAGACCTCGGTACTCCACAGCCGGTCCCCGGTGTCCGGGGCGAAAGCGGTCGTGGTCCCGCCCTGGTCGAGAGCGATGACGGCACGCGCACTGGCGATCAGTGGAGCGCTGAGCTGGTCGGTGACCTTCGCGTGCCAGATCTGCTCCCCGGTGCGGAGGTCGACCACGCGGACCCCGCCGCCGGCATCCCCGATCGCGATCCTCCGCTCGTCCACCCTGACAGCGGGGCGGAAAACGACATCGTCCAGCGCGACGGTCCACAGCCGCAGACCGGTGTCGGTGTAGCCGACCACCTCTCGCCGGCTCGTGGTCGCCACCACGACATTGCCGAATGCGGCGAGACTCAACACCGTGCCGCCGGGATGCATTCGCCACAGCGTGGTCCAGGTGTCGATGGTCCGCGGCGTGGCCGCAACCAGGTCTTCGGCGTTGGTGGGGCGGATCAGCAGCCCGGATGCAGTGACGACCGAAGGCAGCAGTCCTGGTGAACCGGTCATCATGCCCGAGCCCAACGTGGGGTCTGCCGACGTGAGCCGGAAGTCGCGGCGGCGCCAGTTCGTCGGATCGCTCCAGATCCAGTCCTCGTCGATGGTCTGCACGGCCGTCGAGGTGAGGTCGGTCGACACCTCGTCGGAGGTGATCCGGGATTGTCCGTTGACCAGTTCCTCGGTGAGCATCCCGCGGCCCCGGCACCACAGCTTGCTCACCTGTCGCGTGGTCGGCTGCCCCGACTTCGGCGACTCCACGAGCGTCCCGGAGACCCGCAGGCAACCGGCCTCGGCCGCCTCCGCACGGAGTTCGCTGCGATAGCGCCGGTCACCGACATTGCCTTCGCTCGACCAGCTCGCCCCGGCCGCTACGTCCGCCGGCAACTCGACCAGCCCGGGTGAATAGACGGCGGCACCGGAGGCTGCCGAGTCGGCGATCAGCGTGACGGCTTCGTCCACGCGATAGACCCGAACCCGCTGGGGTTCGCCGATGCCGCCGACATCGGTACCGGTGATCCGCCAGAACTCGACCCGATCGAGATTGCGGAAACCGACGACACCGCCAACCTGAGCTCCCAGCGTGTAGTCCAACCCGCTGGTCACCAGCCTCCCGGACGAACGAGCCGACTCCTCGACCACCTTGCGAATCACCGAGCGGTTGCCCGTCGTGTTCGTCACGGTGCGATAGCTGACGGCCCCGTCCTTGGGCAGGTACGCCGCTGCTGCGGTGCGTCCACCGACGACCTCACCTTGGTCGGCGACGAAGAGAGCACTGGCGACCAGGACGGTGACCAGACTCACCACGAACAGCGGTAACCAGTCCGACTGCTGCCTGATCGGGGTCGGCCCGGAATCCGAGCCGTCCTGGTGCGGTGGGCCAGTCGCGGGCAGCGTGGACCAGTCCTGCACCGGGTACGGCGACCACCGCTCCCCGGCTCCGCCTTCCGGCGGCGGACCACCCCACGTCGACATGGCCGCCATTCAAGCCGACACCGGGGTCCGGTGAAACACCCGACACGGGTCGATCAGCGGCAAGCGCAGAGACGGAGATCACCCCGGGAACAAACAGACACGACTGTCGGGATCCTGCTAGCGTAGGGCAATGGCCACTCCCGAGATCTCAGTCCAGCTCTATTCGATCCACGCCGCCCTCGATGCCGACCTCGACGGCTCCCTCGCCAAGATCGCAGGCATCGGCCTGCGTACGGTCGAGGCGTTCGACTTCGTGCGTCGAGCGGAAGCCCTCAAGGAGTCCTTCGAGCGGTACGGGCTGAGTTCGCCCACCGCACACGCCATCTTGATCGAGGACGAGGGCGTCACCACACCGGACGGGCTGCTCACCGTGCCGCCGGCCGAGGAGACCTTCGCCGCCGCCAACGTGCTCGGCGTGCAGACGGTCATCGACCCGTTCGTCGCACCGGATCGCTGGACCACCCTGGCCGACGTGCAGCGCAACGCCGACCGGCTGAATGCCCGCGCCGAGCAGGCCAATGCCTACGGCCTCAAGGTCGGCTACCACAACCATGACCACGAGCTGACCACCAAGATCGACGGCCGTCCGGTCCTCGAGGTGTTCGCCGAGCTGCTCGACCCGGCCATCCAGCTGGAGGTCGACCTCTACTGGGCCAACGCCGGTGGCGCCGACATCGTCGAGCTGCTGCGTCGCCTCGGCGACCGCGTCGTGGCCGTGCACGTCAAGGACGGCCCGATGCGTCCGGGCATCAGCGCCCGTGAGCTGCCGAAGGATCAACTGCCCGCCGGTCAGGGTGATGTCCCGCTCGCCGCCGTGCTCACCGCCGACGATCTGTCGATCCCCTACGCGGTGCTCGAGTTCGATCACTACGAGGGTGACGTCTTCGACGGCCTGGCCCAGGGCTTCGCCTGGCTCCAGAAGACTCTGGCCTGAGCTAGCTCGGCGAGCAGCGCCATGTACAGAGCGCTGCGCCAGTTCATTCATTCGCAGCATGGAGTTCTGTGAACTCGAGACGCCGGTGTCGTCGTCCCACTAGGGTGAGGCCAACGGCTCACGCCTGTCGGGGGACATGGTGGCAGTCGGCCGTTCTCGGGGGCGACAATGAAGCGCTTGGCTGCAGTATTCACAGCTGTCCTGCTCGCGATCGGACTGCTCGCGGCCCCACCGCCGTCAACCGCATCCGCTGCTCCACGCGACATCGACAACTCATCGCAGGAGTCGGTGCGTGACGCCTATCTGACCTGGCTACGGCCGACCCTGAGCGTGCCGGCGACCTGGGACGGCGACCCGAGCAGGTGCGTGTCGGGCTCGCCCGACAATCAGCCGGCGGCCGCGACCGGAACCTTCTCGTCGCAGGGTCGAGCCGCGACCCTCGAAGCAATCAACTACTACCGGGAGATGGCCGGCCTGCAACCAGTGACCGAGTACGCGCCCGGTTCCCACCTGGCCCAACAGGCCGCGTTGATCATGCATGCAAACAACACCCTCACACATGAACCAACCTCAGGCATGACCTGCTACAGCATGGACGGCGCCACGGGGGCGGCAACCTCCAACCTCGCGATCGGATGGGTCGGAGCACGTGCGATCTCCACCGGGTTCGTGGATGACCCGGGACCCGGCAACGTTCCGGTCGGTCACCGTCGCTGGGTGCTGTATCCGCCGCTGTCAGGGGTGGGCATCGGGTCAACCAGCAAGTCGACGAGCCTGGTCGTCTTCGGCAACGGAAGCCAGCACACCAATCCACGGCCTGCCGGCGGCATCGCCTGGCCGTCGGCAGGCTATGTCCCCTGGGAGACGATGCCGACCAGCGGACGCTGGTCCTACGGCGTACCAGGAGTGAACGTCTCCGCTGCCAACGTCACCATGACGAAGAACGGCAGCCCGGTGCCAGTGACGGTGACTCGGTCGAACGAGCTGTACGGCGATCCCGCCGTGATCTGGGATGGCGGCCCCATTGCCGAGCCGGCTGTCGATACGGTCGATACCTACGCCATCGAAATCACCGGATTGCCCGGCGGGACAGTCAGCTACGAGGTGAAGACGTTCCGGGCTGCGGTAGCCCGAGTCAGCAGCGTGACTGTAGCCGGTGACGCCAGAGTGGGTAGCACCCTCACCGCCACGGCGCACGATCCAGAGCCTGCCGGAGCGACCGTGAGCTATGCCTGGTACGCCGATGGCGAACAGGTCGGCACCAAACAGACCTACTCGGTGGCGGCCAAGGATGTCGGCAAGCCGTTGGTGGTGAAGGCGACCGCTGCCTCGGGCGATTGGGCAACAAGCAGCACGAGTTCGAACGCCCTCACCGTTCAGCCGGGTGTCCTGACGCCCACCGGTGTCGGCATCGACGGCAGTCCGGTGGTCGGGGAGTCGCTCAGTTTCATTGCGGGTCAATGGGGTCCCTCGACCAGCTACGCCCTGCAATGGCTCCGGAATGGAAATCCCATCTCGGGTGCCGTCAGCGCGACGTATCGCCTTACGACCACCGATCTCGGCGCAACGATCGCGCTGCGGGTCACCGGATCGGCGACGGGCTATACGTCGGTAACCGTCACGACCCCATCCCTCGGCCCGGTAACCGCGCCCGTCACCCCGACGCCCACACCCACGACACCTGCGCCGCCGAAGAAGTTCACCAAGGTCCCGACACCCACGGTCTCGGGGACGGCGCAGGTGGGCAAGACGCTGACCGCCAAGCCGGGCAGTTGGTCGCCCACGCCGACCAGGCTCACGTACCAGTGGTATCGCAGCGGTAAAGCGATCGCCGGCGCGACCGGCCGGACCTACATGCTGGCACCCTCCACCAAGGGCGGAACCATCACGGTCCGGGTCACCGCCTCACGGACCGGCTATGCCACCGCCACATCGAAGCCGTCCAAGGCGACCAAGAAGGTGAAAGCCGGCACGATCACGGCGGCGAAGCCCAAGATCTCGGGTACGCCTCGCGTCGGCAAGACCCTTACCGCAGCGCCAGGAAAGTGGAAGCCCACGACGACGACCTTCTCCTACCAGTGGTACCGCAACGGCTCCAAGATCAAGAAGGCAACGAAGTCGAGCTATCTGCTGGTGAAAGCCGACAAGGGCAAGAAGATCTCGGTCAAGGTGACCGGCAAGGCACCCGGCTACACGACCAAAGCCAAGGCGTCGTCAAAGACCCGCAAGGTGGGTGGCTAATCCACGTGATCGACTTCGGCGCCACGGACGCCGAGCATGAAGAGGATCACGTCCAGCCGCGGCACTGAGATGGTGGTGTGAGCTCGGGCGCGGACGGCGGGCTTGGCATTGAACGCGATGCCGAGCCCGGAGGCCGCCAGCATGTCGAGGTCGTTGGCTCCGTCGCCGATCGCCACCGCCTGGGAGGGCAGGATCCCTTCCGCGGCGGCGATCTCTCGGAGCAGGTCGGCCTTCCGCGCCCGGTCCACCACCGGTCCGACGACCTCGCCGGTGAGCCGGCCGTCGATGATCTCCAGGGTGTTGGCATAGGCATGGTCGAGCCCGAGATCGGCTTTCAGCCGGTCGGTGAAGGCTGTGAACCCGCCGGACACCACGGCCACCGAGAAGCCCATCCGCTGCAACGTGGACACGAACGTACGAGCACCTGGCGTCAGCCGGATCCGCGCCGCGGCGCGCTCCAGAGCTGCCACGTCCAAGCCGGCCAACCTGCGTACCCGCTCCCGCAACGACGTCTCGAAGTCGAGCTCCCCGGCCATCGCGGCGGTCGTGACGGCCTCGACCTCGGCCCGACAGCCGGCCTCGTCGGCCAGCAACTCGATCACCTCGTCGGCGATCAAGGTCGAGTCGACGTCCATCACCACCAGCCGCTTGGCCCGCCGCTCGAGTCCGTTCAGCTGCACGGCGATGTCGATCCCATGCCCGCGTGCGACCGACACGAGCGCGGTGCGCATCGCATCCGGATCGTCGACGATCACCACCAGGTCGTACGCGGTCACGGGCTGGGTCGCCAGCCGAACGATCCGGTCGATATTGCCCCCGGAATCGGAGATCGCGTCGGCCACGGCCGACAGGGCCATCGGCGTCAGCGGCTGACCCAGCACCGTGACCGCGTGGCGACGCCGCGAGGCCCGCTGCGAGGTCGCCTCGACGCGCTCGAAGTCGACCTTCATGTCGTGGCGGAAGCCCCAGTACAAGATGTCGCGCAGCAGCGCGTCGGAGGCGCCCTCCAGCCGGACCAGCACGTCGAGGGTGAGCCGCTCGCGAACGACCAGCTGCTCCATGTCTTCCAGCTGGGCTCCGGCCCGGGCCAGCAACCCGAGCAGCTCGCTGGTGATCCGGGGCCGGTCCTGGCCCGACACCCGGATCAGCAACGGCAGTCGGTTCTCGCCCACCATCCCGAACTCCCCCATCAGTCCATCCCCCATGCCAGTAGTTCGCTCGCTTCGCGTCCGACCAGCCGCAGCGCCGCCGGTCCGACAACTCGCAAGGCATCGCCCTCGCCGAGAACACCGACACGCTCCACCGAGATCCGACCGCTCGCGACGAACAGATGCACGTACCCCGCTTCCGGCAGTAGCCGCGTCACGCCAGGAGCGAGCCGGCTGATCCACAGCGTGCTCGTCCCCGCCCCGATCGACACCCCGGCGTCCCGCTCCGAACCCGAGGCCACCGGCACCCAGTCCGCCGACAACGACGCAGATTCGATCTCCCGCTGGGCGTAGCTCGGGACGGCACCGGGCTCATCGGGCCGCACCCAGCTCTGCACGAAGCGGACCGGCACGCGCGGACTGCCGGGATCCACCCGATAGGCGTCATTGCGCTCGGCATGCACCACGCCCGAGCCGGCGCTCAGCCGCTGCACCAGGCCGGGATGGACGATCCCGCTCTCCCCGGTGGAATCCTCGTGCAACAGCGATCCGGACAACACCCAGGTGACGATCTCGGTGTCCCGATGCGGGTGGTCGTCGAAGCCTCGTCCGCTCAGCAGCGACTCGTCGTTGTGCGCCAGCAGCGAGGCGAACCCGACATTGGTCGGGTCGTAGTGCTGGCCGAACGAGAACGCATGCCGGGTGGTGATGCCCTCGACCGCCGTCACGAACCGTTCACCGGCCCGCTGCACCTGCAGCAGCGGAGTCGAATCGGACGCACGCACCGCCTCACGATAGTGAAGGCCGCCACCGGCAGCGGCGCATGTCCACCCGCTCGCCGATCAGCACCGCACCCTCCGCACGCAACTGCGCCAGCGCCGTGGCCTCCAGCCCACGAGCCGGCTGGCCATCGGCCCGGACGACCCGCCACCACGGCACACCCGCGCCGTGCGTCGACATCACGCGCCCGATCATGCGGGGTCCGCCGCTGCCGACATACTCTGCCAGGTCCCCATAGCTGGTCACCTGCCCGGCCGGGATCGACTCCACGGCGCTCAGCACCGCCTCGACGTAGGCGTCGTCCATGTCCGGGCATTCCTCCTCGCAACGTAGGAACAGACTGGGTTTCTCTTGGCGCGGATGTGTGATTGGCTAGATGCGCTGTTGCAAGTCTGTGCCGTGGTAAGTGCTACGCCCCCATTCTTGCGGTGGGCGGTCGGCTCCGCCGGCGTCCGAACAGCACTCGGGGTCGTGAGGTGCGGCCCCGACGCTTGATGCTAGGAGTGTTTTCATGGCGCAGGGAACCGTCAAGTGGTTCAATGCTGAGAAGGGCTACGGATTCATCGCCGTGGACGGCGGCGGTGCGGATGTGTTCGTCCACTACAGCGCAATCGAGTCGACCGGTTTCCGGACGCTCGATGAAGGCCAGCGAGTGGAGTTCCAAACCACCCAGGGTCCCAAGGGACCGCAGGCCGACCAGGTGCACGCCATCTGATCTTCGCTGATCACCACAAATCCCCCGTACGCATTTGCGTACGGGGGATTTGTCTTGGTCGGACTCAGTACGCGGGCTGGGACGGGTCGATCTGGCTGACCCAGGCGCTGACACCGCCACCGACATGGACGGCGTCGGCCAGACCGGCGCCGTGCACGATGGCCAGGCATTCGGCCGACCGAGTACCGGCCTTGCAGTAGAGCACCACCTGCTTGTCCTGCGGCAGCGCGGCAAGCGCAGACCCGTTCTGGAACTCAGCCTTGGGAATGAGCACCGAACCCGGAATCGCGTTGATCTCCCGCTCCACCTGCTCGCGGACATCGATCAGCACGAAATCCCGCTCGCCGGTCTCGCGCTCCTTGAGCCACTGCTCCAGCTGCGCCACACCGATGGTGTGACCGGCGACGGCCTCCGCGGCCTCGTCGGTCAGCGCACCGCAGAAGGCGTCGTAGTCGATCAGCTCGGTGATCGGCTCCCCTGCCGGGTCCTTGCGCAGGTTGAGGGTCTTGTAGCTCATCTCGAGCGCGTCGTAGACCATCAGCCGGCCGATCAGCGGCTCACCGATGCCGGTGAGGAGCTTGATCGCCTCGGTGACCATGATCGAGCCGATCGATGCGCACAGCACGCCCAGCACGCCGCCCTCGGCGCAGGAGGGCACCATCCCGGGTGGCGGCGGCTCGGGGTAGAGGTCGCGATACTGCGGCCCGTAGTCGGCCCAGAACACGCTGACCTGGCCCTCGAAGCGGAAGATCGAACCCCACACGTACGGCTTGTGCGACAGCACTGCCGCGTCGTTGACCAGATAGCGGGTCGCGAAGTTGTCGGTCCCGTCCACGATCAAGTCGTACTGCGCGAAGATCTCCATCACGTTGTCGTTGTCCAGCCGGACATCGTGGACGACCACGTTCACCAGCGGGTTGACCTCGGCGATCGACTCCTTGGCCGACAGCGCCTTGGACTTGCCGATATCGGACTGGCCGTGGATGACCTGGCGCTGCAGGTTGGACTCGTCAACGGTGTCGAACTCGACGATGCCGAGCGTGCCGACCCCGGCCGCGGCCAGATAGAGCAGTGCGGGGCTACCGAGACCACCGGCGCCGATCACCAGCACCCGAGCGTTCTTCAGTCGCTTCTGTCCGGCCATCCCCACCTCGGGAATGATCAGATGTCTGCTGTAGCGGCGTACCTCGTCCGGAGTCAACGACTCCGCGGGCTCCACCAGCGGCGGTAAGGCCACAACTTCCTCCAAGTTCGTCGTCCGACGCTCGATCCTCACACCACGAACGTCGACGGTTCGGTCGCTATTCCGGCATCCGGACCGCACGGTCTGCGCAGTCGGTACAGGGGAACACCCCGATACCCCGACGGTCAGCCTGCGAACTGTCGGAGATAGCGACTACGCTGCCCGCTGTCAGGGATCACGGCGGAGGGACACGGTCCATGAGCGAGTCCGATGGTCGCGCGCAGCGATCGGCGGATCGGGACTGGCCGGACCTCTTCGCCACCGGATTCCTGATCGCCACTGTGATCAATCTGGTGGTCACCGTGGTGCCTCGCTGGCACACCTTCTTCAGTCGGCAGTACGACGTGGTCTCGATGCTCGCCGTCCCGATCGTGCCCGGCCTGGTCTACACGGCTCTGCTGCTGGTGATGGCCGTCGGGCTGCGCCGGCGGCTGCGGGCCGCCTGGTGGCTGATGATGTTCTGGTGGCTGCTGCTGCCCGAACTCGACCGGCTGGCCTCGGCGATCACCGGCGAGCCACGGATCCGGTCCTGGCAGTACGTGGTCCAGATCATCGGGCTGCTGCTGATGGGCGTGATCACGGTGCTCGCCTTCCGCGCCCGGCATCAGTTCACCGCCCGCCGGGTGCCCGGCAACGCCGCTACCGCGCTGGTTGTGCTCCTGCTCGGCGGCATCGTGATGGTGGCACTCGGCACCGCGCTCACCCTGCGCTTCGGCAACACGAAGGATCCCCTTGCCGCCGGGGTCCACGTCTTCGGTTCGATGCTCGGCGACATCGGCCGGCTGCCGACCGCCGACCACATCCACTCCCCGCTCTGGGTGCGCTTCATCGTGGGACTGATCGGTGCGGCGGTCGTGCTCGGTGCCGCCTACCTGCTCTTCCGTCCACCGCGCAATCTGCACTTCCTCAGCGCCGCCGACGAAGCCCGGGTACGCACCCTGCTCCGTGACTACGGCAGCCACGACTCGCTCGGCTATTTCGCCACCCGGCGGGACAAGTCGGTCGTCTGGGACACCGGAGACGCGGCGACGGCACGAGCCGGGGTCTCGTACCGCGCCATCGGCTCGGTCAGCCTGGCCAGCGGAAACCCGGTCGGCGATCCGGCTCGCTGGGCCGAGGCGATCGAGGCCTGGCGGGCCCATGCCCGATCGGTCGGGCTCTCGGTGGCGGTGATGGGCGCCGGCGAGGCGGGCGCAGCGGCGTACGAGGCGTCCGGACTGACCGCCTGGGAGATCGGCGACGAGGCGATCCTCGATCTCCGGTCCTTCTCCCTCAGCGGTCCCGGGATGAAGCCGGTCCGCCAGTCCGTGTCCCGGCTGCAGCGCCTCGGCTACACCACCCAGGTGCTGCGGCACAGTGAACTCAGTGCCGCCGGCTTCGACGCCCTGAGCATCGACGCCGCTTCCTGGCGTGGCGACGGCGGGGACGAGCGCGGGTTCTCGATGGCGCTCGGTCGGCTCGCCGACCCGCTCGACGGCAATTGTGTGATGGTCCAGGTCCACAACGCCAACGGCCAGTTGCGTGGCTTCTTGAGTTTCGTGCCCTGGGGACGCAACGGGTTGTCGCTGGACCTGATGCGCCGCGACCCCGCCTCGGAGAACGGTCTGATCGAGTTCATGGTGGCCGCGTTGGCCGACCACGCGGCCAAGTTCGGGATCTCGCGGGTGTCGCTCAACTTCGCCATGTTCCGGGAGGCGTTCGAGCGCGGCTCGGAGATCGGCGCCGGACCCATCGCCCGGCTCTGGCGGCAAGCGCTGCAACTGGCGAGCAAGAACTGGCAGCTGGAGTCGCTGTATCGCTCCAACGCCAAATACCTCCCGCAGTGGCAGCCCCGTTTCATCTGCTTCGAGTACGCCTCCGATCTGCCCCGGGTCGGCACCGCGACCGGCAGCGCCGAGGGTTTCTTGACCCGGCCCAGTCTGGGCTCGCTGCTGCGTCGCCGACAGGGCGCGCCCGAGGCGCTCGACTCCGGCAGCGAGGCGTACGCCGACGAGGTCTTGGCGCTTATTCCGCCGCCGGCCGACCCGCTCGCCGAGGCACTCGCGAACCAGAACCTGCCTGAGCAGGTGCGGGTGCGTCGGGACAAGGCGCTGCGGCTGCGGGAACGCGGCATCGAGCCGTACCCGGTCACCGCGCCGCGGACCCACACCCTCGCGGAGGCCCGTGCTCTCGCCGAAGCCGGCTCAGGAGACGGCGAACTGCCGCCCGATACCTGGACCGGGCGGATCGTGTCGGTAACCGGCCGAGTGCTGCTCAAGCGCAAGCTCGGCGGCATCGGCTTCGCGACCCTGCGGGACGGCTCCGGCGATCTGCAGGTGCTGGTCTCGCGCCATGCCGTGGGCCGGGAGCTCTTCGACCTGTGGCAGTACGACATCGACCTCGGCGACCACATCTCGGTCACCGGCGAAGTGATCACCACCAAGACCGGGGAGCTGTCGGTGGCCGCCACATCCCTGCTGCTGACCAGCAAGTCGTTGCGACCGCTGCCGGACAAGCACAAGGGTCTCACAGATCCCGAGGCCCGGGTCCGGATGCGTTACGTGGACCTGATCATCCGGCCCGAGGCTCGCGAGACCGCGTACGCCCGGGCGACCGTGGTACGCAGCATCCGCGACTCGCTGGCTCGGCGGGGTTTCACCGAGGTGGAGACCCCGATCCTGCAGTTGATTCACGGCGGCGCCAACGCGCGGCCGTTCGAGACCCACATCAACGCCTACGACCTCGACCTGTATCTGCGGATCGCCACCGAGCTGCATCTCAAACGGCTCATCGTCGGCGGGATGGAGCAGGTCTTCGAGCTCGGCCGGCAGTTCCGCAACGAGGGCGCGGACTTCAAGCACAACCCCGAGTTCACCTCGATGGAGCTCTATCAGACCTACGGGGACTACAACTCGATGCGGATCTTGACCCAGGAGATCATCCAGGAGGCGGCCACCGCGGTCTACGGCTCACCGATCGCCCGCCGGGCCGACGGTCCGGACGGAAAGGTCGTCGAATACGACCTGTCCGGCGACTGGCCGGTGAAGACGATCTGCCAGGCCGTCTCGGAGAAGCTGGGCGAGGAGATCACCGCCGACACCTCGCAAGCAGTGTTGCTGAGGCAGGCCGAGCGGATCGGGCTCCACCTGGACCCCGACATCAGCTGGGGCCCGCTGCTGGAAGAGATCTACGGCGAGCTGTGCGAGGCGACCACCACGACGCCGGTCTTCTACACCGACTTCCCCAAGGAGAACGCTCCACTCACCCGAGTGCATCGGGTCGATCCGCGGCTGGCGGAGAAGTGGGATCTGGTGATATTCGGTGCCGAGCAGGGCACCGCCTACTCCGAGCTGGTCGACCCGATCGATCAGCGGGCCCGACTGGTCGCCCAGTCCCTGCTCGCCGCCGCCGGCGATCCAGAGGCGATGCAGGTCGACGAGGACTTCCTGGAAGCCCTGGAGCACGGCATGCCACCCACCGGCGGGATGGGCATGGGCATCGACCGGCTGGTGATGAACCTGACCGGTCTCAGCATCCGCGACACCATCCTGTTCCCGCTGGTCCGGCCGAACCGATGACACCGAACTCGGCGAGCGTCCGCGTCCGGGTCGCCGACCGCGAACTCTCGATCGTGAACCTCGAGAAGGTGATGTATCCGGCCGTCGGCTACACCAAGGCCGAGGTGATCAGCTACTACTCCCAGATCGCCGAGGTGCTGCTGCCCTATGTCGCCGACCGGGCGCTCACCCGGGTCCGGTTCCCCGACGGGGTGGGCGGTCCCGGCTTCTACGAGAAGAACGCCCCGGCCGGTACGCCGGACTGGGTCCGGACCGAACGCATCCTCACCGGCGACGGACCGGTCGACTACGTGGTCGCCGACGAGCCGGCCACGGTGGTCTGGCTGGCCAATCTGGCCGCGCTCGAGCTGCATGCGCCGCAATGGCGGATCGCCACTCTCGACGCCACCACCCGGCGGGAAGGGGCCCTGGAGCGCGGCGAGCCGCTCGCCGATCGGATCGTGATCGATCTCGATCCAGGCGTTGGGACGACCATCGTGGAGACGGCCCGGGCGGCGCTGATCGCCGCCGAGCGGCTGGCCGCCGATGGGATGGTGCCGGTCCCGCAGACCTCGGGCAGCAAGGGGATGCAGATCTATGCGGCGATCGCCCCGACACCGAGCCGGCGGGCGTGGGCATACACGAAGCGACTGAACGCCGAACTGCACAAGCGACAACCGGACTTCTTCGTCTCGACCATGTCCGTCGCCCAACGCGCGGGCCGGATCTATGTCGACTACAACCAGAACCTGGCCGCCCGGAACACCATCGCGCCCTATTCGCTGCGCGGCCGGGAACGGCCCTGGGTCGCCACTCCGCTGACCTGGGAGGAGGTCGCCGTTGTCGACTCACCTGGCGCGCTGCGGTTCAGCCCTGAGGACGTACTCGCCCGGATCGCCGACCACGGGGATCTGGCCGCCGACCTGCTCGACCCCGACCGCCCCACCCTCCCCGTCACCGACGAGGATCCCGGCGGCTGACCCCGATCCCCGGTCCGCGCCACCCTTGTTTCGGGGCACGTCTGAGGTTTCGGCACTAGGGCGTGTCCTGCAAATGGGTGAGTGTGGGGTCGCGGAGCCAGATCCGGATGGCGGCGACGGTCAGGGTGCCCCGGTACATGTAGTCCCGCTTGTCGTAGCGGGTGGCCACAGCACGGGTGG
>JASGEZ010000186.1:0-7413 GCA_047605905.1 Microlunatus sp. | reverse complement strand
GGTCGCTCGGGCGACCACAGAATCTGACAACTCGGGGATTGGGTCACGACACCGGGACACATCCCGTGACCTCCGCGGATTCCGGGTAATGCGTTGGTATACATGCCCAAGGTTCCGACACCGAAAGGGCCGCCGTGTCCGTTGCGACTTCTCCCGTGGACAGGCATCCCGCATGACGACCGACACTCCAGTGGAGCAGCCGTTCACCGGCCAGACTAGGGAGCTGAACCGTCTCATCCGGGTGCAGCCTGGCACCGTCCTGGTCGTGTTCCCTCCCGGCGAGCGACCGAAGGTGCGCCACCCGGGCGAGACGGTGCTGCCCACCTGGAATCCCTTCCAATACGCCTCACTCGCGCTGCCGGTGACCACCGGGGTCGTGCCGTTGACCATGACGATCAACGAGCTCACCACGCTGGACCATCACACGATCGACCAGGTGACCCTGAAGCTCCTCGTCCAGCTGGCCGATGTCGAAGAATTCGCTGCCGTGGCCGATCTCGCAGCCGAGTTCGGCGACACCTTCGGCACCTATCTGCTGCAGCAACTGCAGTCCAAGGTCGAGAGCAGCGTACGCGGCGCGTTCCGGATGAACCGGCTCGCCGATCTGCGCCGGCACACCGTCGCGGCGGTGCTGGAAGACCGCTGGATCCCGATGTCCTTCGCCAACGGCACCCTGATCCGCCGTGGCCTCACCGTCACCGACGTCGCCTGGCCTGAGACCGCCGAGCCTGCACCTACCCCGATCCGTACCGAATCACGCCCGGGCCTCAGCCAGTCCTCCCCAAGCCCGCGTACCGGACATCCGACCCAGCCCCGACCGGTCACTCCCAGCACCGGGCCAGTGGCCGGACAACTCGAGTTGTCGCTCGACGCACGGCTGCGCCGAGTCTGGTGGTCCGGCTCGATGGCTCCGTTGATCGGGATCTCCGGCGCCACGATCGGCGCCGAGGCGACCGTCGTCGCGGTCTGCGGCGAACCGCCCGGTGAGCACGAGCTGGCCCGGCTCCGCGGTGCGTTCACCGACCTGTACGGCGAACGCACCACCTGCTTGGTGGTCACCGACGCACGGGACTACGAGAGCCTGGTGGCCAGCTGGCTGGAGCAGGTCGACGACGACAATGTGGTGCTCCGCGGCGTCGAGTCGCTCCGCGACGGGGACTTGCTGCGGATCACCCTCGACCGGCCGCTGGCCAGCCCGGAGCAGGCGCATCCCGGGTGGCCGAGCCAGACAGGCTCTGAGGTCGAAGCGTTGCGTCGGCTGCTCCCACACCGGCATCTCGAGTTCATCAGCGGCTGAGGACGCCGGCCATGAGCAGCACTCTCAGCTTCGACGCCCATGACCTGCCGGATGTCGACTACACCGGACGGCCACCCGACGATCGTAAGCACCACGATCCCCGCGGCGCGCTGCGCTGGGCCTATCTGCCGATGATCATCACGCTGACGGTGAACGCGGTCTTCTTCGTCGCCTGGTGGGTGCCCGAATTCGCTCGCTTTCCCGGCCACGACTGGCTCTACAACCAGTTGACCCCACTCGCCTCAGCCACGCTGACCAGTCAGGGACAGCCTGTCTCCGAGGTGCAGATCGGGCGAGGATCGCTGATCGCCACCTTCTTGTTGGTGGCCTCGCTGCCGCTGCCGGCACTTTTCCGGGCTCGATCCTGGCAGTTGCGGCTCGCGGCGCCCGCCCTGTTGGGCTATCTGGGCGCCATGGGCCTGCTGGTCAACTTCTTGAGTCTGCTGGCCCGGCGCCAGCTCCCGGCGACCTTCATCGGCCTGCTGCTGCTCTTGGCCTGGGTCGCCGCGATCGGCATCACCATCCGCCGGTTGTTCTGGGTGAACACCGACGACCTGCCTCGCCGGCCGACCAAGGTGCTGTGGATCGTAGTGCTCGTCGCCTTGCTGCATCCGCTGGCGATCGCGATCGGCCGGCGCATCTTCGCGCCGGAGTTGCGAACCGCGGTCGCCGAGTTGCAGGCCAGCGGCCAGGACGCCCTGCTGAACGCGGCCTTGATCGCCCCGGCAACGATCCCGATCTACCTCAGCGGTGTCGCAGTCGTGCTGGTTGCCTGGGCGTGGTACATGATGGTGCCCCCGTGGCAGCCGATCCGTACGCCCTGGAAGCGGCGTTCGAGCTCGGAGCCTCGAAGTCCCCTCGGGCAGCGGCTGGTGATCCTCGCCGTCTGCGTCGTGTTCCTGGCGCTCTCCGGGGCGACTGCCTCGTACGCCGGACAGTCCCGGGCCCAGCAGATCGAGATCGGCAGTCCGGCCGGAGATCTCGCGTTGACCTGCGCATCCTGGGAGCAGCGGATTGCCAAGAAGCCGACACAGACCGTGGCCTTCTCGGGCACCAGCTGCAATACCGTCACTGCTTTCCGCGGCTTCGCCCAGGTCGGCCGGCACACCTTGAGTCAGAGGCTGTCCCCGCTGCGCGCCGAGACGCCTGACGAAGCGGCAATCAGCGGGCGGGTGATCGGGGCGCAGTACGGTGCCGTGGTAGTCGTCGCCAGCGCCGACGGCAAGGGCTTCCAAGCCGGACCCGATCAGCTGCAAGGCATCCGGATCGCCGACGGGCAGCGCATCTGGACCTTCCGCTGTGACGACGACGGCACAATGCAGCTGCGGTTCGCGCAGGCCGACGGCGGCAACGATCCGGCCACCGGGCGGATCACCGAGCTGGCCGAACCGCCCTCGGTCATCGCCGCGTGCAGCAACGGGACCGTGAGCCTCGACCCACAGACAGGCAAGGAACTCGTACGGTAGTGGTCCAATAGCCCGCATGTCGCCCACCGATCGTCTTCCCCGCCGCTACCGTCGCTGGCGCGTACTCGCGATGGTGGTGGTGGTGGTGCTCGCAGCGGGCACTGTCCCACCGGACGACGTCACCGCCGCCGCACCGGCCCTGCCGCTGGGCGATGTCGACCTGACGGAGACCCGGACCGTCCAGACTCTGGCTCCCGGTGTGAGCCTGACCCAGATCGTCCGCGGAACATTGCCCGCCGCACCGGCCGAGATCGCCACCACGACCCGCGGTCCATGGCGGGTCAACGTCCTCACCATCGATCCGACGCTTGCCCGGGGCCACCTGGCGGCAACCTATGGCCGCAATCTCAGCCAGGTCGAGACGACCACCTCTCTGGTCCAGTCGGCGGGTGCCCTGGCCGGAGTCAATGCCTCGTACTTCACCACGGCCGACAAGAGCCGCGCGTACCCCGGCGATCCGGTTGGTCTCGGGCTGTATCGCGGCATCCTGTTGAGCGAGCCGGCAGCTGTTCGGTCCGAGGTGGATCTCGTGATCGATGCCCGGACCACCAAGCTGCTGATCGGACGGTTGACCTGGTCGGGCAAGCTGAAGAACCGACGGACCGGCGCCACTTTGAAACTGAAGCATCTCAACCATCCGCCGGTGGTCCCGGCCAAGTGCCGGAAGCTGAAGAACCCGACCAAGTGCAAGAAGTCGGGCGCGGTCGTCCGGTTCCGGCCCGCGTTCGGACCGACGCCGCGTGGCAAAGGCGTCGAGGTGGTCCTCGACAAGTCGGGCTGTGTCGTGCGCAGAGTCCAGACCCGCGGGCACACCCTGCTCCCGGGTCAGACCTCTGTGCAGGCCACCGGCAAGCAGTCTCGCTCGCTGTGGCGACTGACCAAGCGCGGCTGTCTGACGTCGACCGTCCGCGCCTACCGTGAGGGCAAGCGACTGAAGCTCACGCGCACCATGTTCGGCGTGGCCGGCCGCTACCACCTGACCCGCAAGGGACGAATCGCGGCGCCCACCAAGACCGGGCGCTACTTCAACCGGAATCCGCGGACGATCGCCGGCACCACGTCCGACGGCAAGGTCATGCTGGTCACCATCGACGGACGCCGGCCGACCAGCGTCGGCGCCACCATCACCGAGACGGCGTCCGTCGCCCGCTCACTCGGCATGACGGAGTCTCTCAACCTCGACGGCGGCGGTTCGACGGCGATGAGTGTCGGCGGTGTGCTGGTCAACCAGCCCAGCGGCAGCGCCGAACGAGCCGTCGGCGACGCCCTGATCTACGTCGACCGGCCGCTGTAGCGGGGGACCCTGACTCCGGTGACGCCTTGAGGCGAGACAACGACGCGGCTCGCTGAGTCGGTCTCCTTGGCCGGGGCGGTGATCAGAACTCGAGTCGTCCGACTGCCCGAGAACTGGGCAGGCGTGATCATCACCGCCGTTCCAGGAGGTCCAGCATGGACAGCGACCATCGGTGGACCTGGTCGAGTCGCTCTGCGAAGGCGGGGTTGACCTGCGCGGTGCCGGTGTACCAGAGGTCGAAGGCCACCTGTCGAATGGCGATGAACTCGTCCAGATCGATGACCTCGACGTCACGCCGGGATCGGTAGCCGGACAGGAGTGCGTCTCGGTACGCCGGATAGTCGGGCCGCTCACGCAACTCCCAGAGGGCCACGGCCAGTTCGTACGCGCGAGGACCGACGCCGGAGTCGTCGAAGTCGATCAGCTTGACCTCACGCTGCGCGAACAAAGCGTTGCCGAGATGCAGATCGGCATGGATCAGGCCGACATCGGCGGAGCGATCCAGCAGGGTCGAGGCCCGGTGCCCGACCTCCTCGAAACGGTTCCGGACCTCGGTAGGAAGCAGTTCCCAACAGCGTTCGGCCGGCAGGTCGCCGTACACCATGACCGATCCGAAGAAGGTCTCGTGATCCCATCGCATCCGGATGAACCCGGCCGGTGGTGTCCAGGCATCGGCCTGCTCATGCAACCGGGCCATGGCCTCCCCCAGCCGGCGCAGATGCACCGGCCGGGGCGAGGACTCATGGATGCGCCCGTCCATCCAGCGCAGCACGGAGCAGGTCCGGGTCTCCCCGACCGCCGCTGCCTCGACGGTCGGTGAGCCGTCAAGTGCGTCGAGTGGCTCCGGGACGGCGAGTTCGGTGTCGGCTCGGATCGCGCGCAACCAGGCCAGCTCGGAGCGGATCGCGGCAGCAGAATCGACGTCCCGGCCGTGCCGCCGCGGCCGATGGACCCGCACCAGATGTCGTCCTGCACTGCTGTCATGGCGATAGGTCGTGTTCTCGCCGTGCGATACGAACTCGAGGTCCCCGGCTGGCAACGGGTACTGCTCGATCGCGGCCGATGCCACCTGGCGAAGCCGGGCCAACTGGGCTCGACGAGTCAACATCCGATCAGGTTGTCGCACCGGCCTCATCGTGACAACCTCTTTGCGACTTTCGGGTGCGCAGATCTTTGCGACAGGTCCAGCCAGATCATCTGGCGTTGATTCATCTGGCGTTGATCGTGGTGACCGCACCGATCCGGCCGCCCTGCTCGGTGATCGCGACGCTCCCCTGCTGATCGGTCCGCAGCACGCTCATCCCCAGGCTGGTGGCCAGCCGCACCGTGCTCGGCGCCGGATGCCCGTACGAGTTGTTCCGGCCAGCGCTGGCGATCGCGACCCGGGCACCGGTGGCTGCGAAGAACTCCCGGTCCTGCCGACTCGAGCCGTGATGCGGGAGCTTCAGTACGTCGGCGCGCAGATCGACGCCGGTCGCCAGGATGCGTGCCTGCCCGGCAGGCTCCACGTCACCGGTCAACAGCACCGTCAAGTCACCGACGCCCACCCGCAGCACCAGACTCGCGTCGTTCTCCGCACCCGACTCCGCGGATTCGCCGACGTCTCCGCCGTCACCGGACCCCCTACCCGCTGAAGCCGTGCCCACCGGCCCCAGCACCTGCCACCAGACCTCACCCGCTCTCCCGGTCTCCCCCACCTGCGGCGAGCGCAGGACCGCGCCAGCACCGAGCGTGAGCTCTCGGACCTCCGCGGCCTCGGCGGCTGGGGAGGCGTACGGACTCACCCACACCTGGCCCACCGGAATCCGGCCGACGACACCGGACAGACCACCGACATGGTCAGCGTGGAAATGGGTCAGCACCACCAGCGGCACCGAGCGGATCCGCAATCCGGACAAGCATTGCCGGATTGCGCCAGGATCCGGCCCGACGTCGACGACGACGGCCCGGCCCGCGCCGGCACGCAACACCAAACCGTCGCCCTGCCCGACATCACACGCGACGATGCGCCAATCCCGCGGCGGCCAGCCCGGCTGGACCGGACCGGTCAGCATCGACGCCACCAGCAACACCGCTACGCCGATCGCCGGCCACCGATACCGGGCCAGCAGCCGCACCGACAATCCCAGCGCGATCGCAGCCAGACCGAGAACACCCAGCGCGACCGGCGTCACCGGCCACCGCCAGGCGGCTCCGGGCAATGCTGCACCTGCGTGTGCGACCCAGATGATCACCTGCGCACACCACGACGCGCCCCAACCCGCAATCCCTGCCAGCCAGGGACTCACGAGCGAGATCCCGGCCGCCGCAAACCCCAGCACGGTCGCCGGGCCGACGAACGGTCCGGCCAGTGCGTTCGCCAACAGACCCGAGACGCTCACCGCGCCCGAGAGGGCCGCCACCACGGGCATGGTCGCCAGATGCGCCGCCAGTGGCACCGCGATCGCCTCCGCCAGCGGACGCGGACACCAGGTCGCCAAGGCGGCCCACGCCGACGCCCACCAGACGATCCCAGCGCTGGCCAGCACCGACAGCACGAACCCGATCGTCCGGGCCAGGAACGGATCGACCAGCACCAGGAGCAGCACTGCCACAGCCAGGTGCCGAAGACCCTTACGCCCACCGCCGGCACCCAGTGCCGCGAGAGTCACCAAGCCCATCGCTGCCGCGCGCAACACGCTCGGCTCGGTCCGGCAGAGCGCGACGAAGACGACCACTCCGGCCAACCCCACGAGCCGCAACCAGCGGCCACGCACCCCGAGCCACTTCGCACCGAACAGCAAGAAGGCCAGCAGCAGCGAGAGGTTGGCTCCCGAAACAGCAGTCAAGTGCGTCAGACCGGTCGTCTGAAAGCTCTGCCGCAACTCCTCGGTGATCGCCGACGTGTCGCCGAGCACCAACGCCGGCACCAGGGCCCTCGGCTCCGGTGGGCGGCCCGCCACTGCCGCTCGGAGCCCGATCCGGACCTGCTCGACCAGTCGCAGGGAGCGGCCGGGCGGCGCCCGGATGTCCGGGTCCACCCGGACGCGGAACACCCCGGCGACATCGGATCCACGCTCGGCGTGCTCCAACCGGCCGGTCACGCGGACCGTGCTGCCCACGATGACCCGGCGCCAGGCGTCGACGGCCTGATCCCCTCCGACGACGATCAGCAACGGCGTACGCACCTGCCAGGACTGACCACGCCCGGTCACATCGCTGACCTGGACCCTGACTGTCGCGTAGTCACCGAACTGTCCCGTGCGTACCAGGGGATCAGCGCGCACCACCCCCTCCACCGTCACCACGGCATGGGCAGCAGCCAGCTCGGCGACGGGCCCCGAAACCACCCGCCACGCGGCGAGCGCACCGACCGC
>JASGEZ010000185.1:0-3919 GCA_047605905.1 Microlunatus sp. | reverse complement strand
GTCGCTCCTCAATGAGGACCAGCACCAGAACGGCATTCTTCGCAGCGAGAGCGCAACCCGGTCGATCGTGAGCGTTCGTCAGCGCTGGAGATGCCGGCCGGTCAGGCTCTCGGCGGCATCAGAAAGACCAGCGGGCGGGCCGGCGTACACCACCCGACCGCCGCGGTCGCCAGCGCCGGGTCCTAGGTCGAGCACCCAGTCGGCGGCGCTGATCACATCGCGATCGTGCTCGGCGACGACGACAGTGTTGCCGGCATCGACGAGGCGGTGGATCTCCGCGGTCAATCGCTCCCGGTCGGCGGGATGCAGCCCGGTGGTCGGTTCGTCGAGCAGATAGAGGGTGTGTTCCCGGCTGGACCGCTGCAGCTCGGTGGCCAGCTTGATCCGCTGCGCCTCACCACCGGACAGCTCGGTCGCCGGCTGGCCCAGACCGAGATAGCCGAGCCCGAGCGCATCCAGGGCGCGAAGACTGCGCAGCACAGCACTTATGGAGGACGACGTCCCCTTGGTCGGAGATTTCGTCCTCCGCAACTCCCCCGCGTCGGTGAACACGGTCAGCGCGTCCTCCACCGACAGTTCCAACAGCTCGGCGACAGTCAACCCCTGCCAGCGCACCTCGAGGGTCTCCGGCAGATACCGGCTGCCACCACAGGTCTGGCAGGGCGCGTACGAGCCGGGGAGGAACATCAGGCCGACCTCGACCATGCCCTCGCCCTGGCAGGTCGGGCAGCGACCCTCGGCGACGTTGAAGGAAAACCGGCTCACGCCGAAGCCTCGCTCCTTGGCTTCAGCGGTCGCCGCGAACAGTTTCCGGACATGGTCGAACAGACCGGTATAGGTGGCGAGGTTGGAGCGCGGCGTACGCCCGATGGGCTGCTGGGTGATCCGGACCAGGCGCCGCTCCCCCGCTTGATCGGCGATCGCGTCCAGCAGGCTGGTCTTGCCGGCCCCGGACACTCCCGTCACCGCGGTGAGCACGCGGAGCGGCACACCGACTTCCAGGTCGTACAGATTGTTGCGACGGATGCCGGTCAGTTGCAGCCACTCACCCGGGGATCGGGGCTCAGCGATCGACGGAAAGGCCCGGTGCAACCAGGCACCGGTGAGTGAGTCTGGAACATCGACGAGTCCCGCGACCGGTCCCGAGTAGATGATGTAGCCGCCATGCCGTCCGGCTCCGGGCCCGACGTCGACGACCCAGTCGCAGGCCCGGATGAGATCGCGATCGTGCTCGACCAGCAGCACACTATTGCCGCCGTCGACCAGGCGGCGCACGACCTGACGCAGCGCCTCGGAGTCGGTCGGGTGCAGACCGGCCGACGGCTCGTCCAAGACGTAGACGACGCCGAACAGCCCCGTACCGAGCAGTGTCGCCAATCGCAGCCGTTGCAGTTCCCCCGCCGAGACCGAGGCGGTCGGGCGGCCCAGGCTGAGATGGCCCAGCCCCAGTTCGACCAGGACCTCGAGCCGGCCCAGCAGTTCTTCGAGCAGAGTCTCCTCGGCTTCCGCAACCGCCGAGGTCGGTGCGGCATCGGCGCCGAGCTCGGTCAGCCGCGAGCGTGCTTCGTCGTGCAACCGATCCAGCTGCCAGCCGATCACCCCATCGACCGGTTCGCCCCGCCAGGTCACCGAGAGCGCGTCCGCACGCAACCGCCGCCCGTGGCAGAGCGGGCAGGTCTGCGCCTCGACGAAGCTCATCGCCCGCTCCCGCGTCGTCGCCGAACCCGAACCGAGCGACTTCTGCAGGTGACGTTCCGCGCTGAGGTACTTACCCTCGTACGGTCGCTGGATCCGGCCCGCCTCCCGGACCGAATGCACGGTGACGACCGGTTCCTCCTCGGTGAAGAGGATCCACTGCCGGTCCTCCGGCGAGAGCTCACGCCAAGGTCGGTGAATGTCGTAGCCGAGCGTGTCGAGGATGTCTCGATAGTTCTTGCCGAGCCAGGCCCCCGGCCAGGAGGCGATCGCCTTCTCCGCGATCGACAGGCTGGGATCGGGCACCATCGACGCCTCGGTTGCCCGATGCACCTGCCCCAGCCCGTCGCACTCCGGACAGGCACCGACGGTGGTGTTCGCAGAGAAGTGGTCCGAGTCGAGCCGCGCCAGACCCGCCGGGTAGACACCGGCGCGGGAGAACAGCATCCGTACGGTGTTGGCCAGCGTCGTCACCGTGCCCACGGTGGAGCGCGCATTCCCGCCACCGCGCGTCTGCTGCAGCGCGACAGCGGGCGGCAGCCCGGTGACCTGGCGGACCCGCGGGTTGGTCGCCTGATGGATCAGCCGACGAGCGAAGGGGGCGACGGAGTCGAAGTAGCGGCGCTGCGCCTCGGCATGGATGGTGCCGAACGCCAGCGACGACTTGCCGGAGCCACTCACCCCGGTCACCGCGACCAGCTGGTTGCGTGGGATGTCGACGTCGACGTCGCGCAGGTTGTGCAGCCGAGCGCCGCGTACCGCGATGCCGTCGGTCGAGGAACCTGTCGGTGTTTCCATCGCAGCCGCACTCTCCCTATCGACAAGGAACCCTGGCGGCACCCTATCGACCGGACGCCGACCAACCGGCCTGACCGACTACAGGTCGAGCACGACTCCGACCCCGGCCGCCAGGGCGGCCTGGTGGATCGCGGCGGCGACCGCGATGTCGACCACGGCCATGCCGATGTTGCTGTTGACGATCAGCTGGTCACTGCTGGTCCGGCCGGGCGCGAGACCGGCCAGCACCTCACCGGTCTCAGCGGTGATCCGCGGGCTGCCGCTCGGGTAGTAGCCCATCTCGACGAACAGGTCGTGTTCGTCGGTGGAATCCACGATGTACGCGTCGGCGCGGCGCGAGATCTCCGGTGCCCAGAAGGTGTTCAGGTCACAGGGGAGGATCGTCTGACCGGCCGAGACCCATTCGTCCTTGGCGACCGATTGGGGCTCACGCAGCACGATCGTGGCCGAACTCAAGACCTCGCATTCCTTGACCACCTGCTCGACCGATTCGCCGACCCTGATCGGGATGTCGATACCCGGCTGAACCTCAGCGACCATCCGGTGCGCCACCTCGGGGAGCCGGTCGTAGACCACGATCTCCTCCAAACCGGCCAACTGATGAGCGGCGAAGAGCACATGCTCACGGCCTTGCACACCCGCCCCGAACATCCCGAACCTGCTCGCTCCGGGATGCAGATATTCGACCATCAGCACTGTGACGGCCGGCGTACGCATCGCGGTCAGCCAGGCCGAATCCATCAGACAGACCGGGACGCCGGTCTCGACGTCGTTGAGACACAGCAGACCGGTCGTCTGCGGCAACCCGAACTCCGCCGGGTTGCGGGGGTAGCACTCGATCCACTTCATCCCGGCCAGGTCCATGCTCGGCAGGTACGCCGGCATGGCGTGGAAGAACACGTCCTCGTACGGATGCACCCCGATCTTGGCGGGCATCTCGTACCGCTTGTGCCCGTGCTCGACCAGCGCGTCCCGGACGCAATCGAGGATCGTCTGGCGGGACACCCCCAGGCCCATGACATCGGCCCTGGAGAGGTACAGCAGATTCCGGCCTCGGACGATCTCTGTCATCCCAATCCCTCGTCTCGGTTCGGTACGTCATCTGTCGGCAAGCATCGGTCTGCACCGTATCGGGCGTGGTAAGTCGTCGGCAGAACGGGATGAAGCTCACAGCACCGTCCCAGGTCCTGAGCCGTGGGAGTGGTGATACTGGATCGGTGCTCCACCGACATCCGTTCCTGAGCCTGCTCACCGGCGGGTACCTCGCGTTCGTCGCCTGGCTGACTTTGACTCCGCAGTCCTACGCCGCCGAGCACATCGATCTCATCTACCGCGTTCTCGACGCCTTGCACCGGCGCGGCTACCTGGAGTCCGTCGACGATCGCGAACTGGAGTTCCTGGCCAATATCGCCTTGTTCGTGCCGGT
>JASGEZ010000184.1:0-2501 GCA_047605905.1 Microlunatus sp. | reverse complement strand
TCGGCGGTAGGCGCTTTGAACGAGGTGATCTTGACTCCCTGTGGATCGACCAGACCGATGGCATGGCGGATGATGCCGCCCTTGCCGGACGTGTCCATCCCCTGCAGGATCACCAGGACGTTCGTCGATGCTGCGCCCGAGCGCCCGTTGGCGAACAGGCATTCCTGCCGGTCGGCGAGTTCGGCGCCCAGCTCGTCCGTCAGCGCCGGGACGTCCGCCTTGCCGGATCCCGGGAACCCCGGCGTGGCCCTACTGTCCAAAGCGCTGAGATCGACCGGTCCCGCGGGCAACCGCAGGATCTCACTCAACGCCTTGTGCTTCTTCGACTTCTTCGAGGCCACGCGGGCATTCTGCCGTACGCGGGTTGCAGGTGTCAGGATGGGCTGGTGCGTCTGCTGCATCACGCGGATTCCCGGTCTGTCACCGAGCTGAGCCGAGACGACCTGATCGAGCTGTATCGATGGCCCGACGAGGGTCCGGCGCCCGTGGTTCGCAGCAACTTCGTCTCGACTCTCGACGGGTCGGTGCAGGGCCTGGACGGACGCTCCGGAACGATCAACACCGAGAGCGACCACGAGGTCTTCGCCCTCCTCCGGGCCTTGTCGGACGTCGTTCTGGTCGGGGCCGGAACCATCCGTGACGAGGGCTATCGGGCGGTGGATCTGCAACCCTGGCAGCGATCCATCCGAGCTGCCGAGGGTCTGGCACCGTTTCCGACACTGGTAGTGGTCACCAGGTCGCTCCAGCTGGATCCGGCATTCGTGACACCGCCCGGTGAGCACGGACCGGTGATCGTGGTGACCTGCGGCGACCATGAGTCGGACACTCTCGAGTTCCTCCGTACGGCGGGCGCCGAGATCATGGAGGCGCCGGGTCCATCCGTCGACCTGGGCTGGACGCTGGAAACCCTCGCCGCTCGTGGTTCGCGGCGAATCCTCACCGAGGGCGGTCCCAGTCTGCATCGCGACCTACTGGCGAGCGGTCTGGTCGATCGACTGTCGCTCACCGTGGCTCCGAGCGTCGTCGGCGGAGTCGGGCATCGCTCCACCTCCGGCGCCGCCCTCGCCGAGCGCGCCGATTTCGACCTCGAGTTCGTGCTCCTCGGCGACGACCAAACCCTCTTCACGAACTATCGACGCCGTTCATATTGAATCGCCTTGCGCGACCGAACTCATATCGAAAGTCAGCCATAGCGTCGTAAGTATGCGGCGAGAAGAGACAAGGCCCCGGGGGGTTTCGCTGGCTTGCGCCGCTACGCCGTCGATCCCGGGGCTCTCTGTCTGTGCTCAACTTTACCCTGTCGTATCGACAAGATCCACGTAGCGAGGAACTGACATGTCTCAGGAGCAGGCGACGCTGCAACGGCTGCTGTCGCGTGCCCGCCTAGCTCCCTACATGGAAGTGTCCGATGGGAGCTGGGCTCACGCGATCGCACTTTACGACTGGAACACCAAGATCGGCGCGGCCTTCTTCGAGTCCATCCACTACCTTGAGATCGGCCTTCGGAACGCGCTGGACAATGCGGCATCGTCAAGGCTCGGTGTCACCTGGCTCATGCCTACTTCCTCGATCCTGACACCGCAGTCCCGTAGAGCCGTCGCTGTCGCGCTCCGTCAGGCGGGCGGCTCGAACGCACCAAGAGGCAAACTCATCGCCGAGCTGCCGTTCGGGTTCTGGTGGTCACTACTGGCCGACGAGTACAACCGCCGCCTGTGGCAGCCAGCGTTGCAGCATGCTTTCGAAGGAACCGTGCGCCGACGAAGGCTCCATGCCGACCTTGATGACCTGCGCCGGCTCCGCAACCGGATTGCGCACCACGAGCCGATCCATACACGTGACCTCGACGCTGATTTCGCCAAAGTCCTCGACATCGCGAGGCGTCTCGGAGCTGCGTTGGGCAACCACATCGCCGCGACGTCCCGCGTCGCGCAAGTCCTAGCCGCTCGCCAGGATCTCTAGCGACGCCGGAACTATGGATGATGAAATCCCCGATGTCGGGGATTTCATCATCCATAGACATCGCCAGCGAAGCCCTGACCGCCGAGCATGCGCTCGTACCTCTGCTCCAACCGACCGGTGCGCGGGTGCGGCTGCGGGTCGCCCACGGCCGACCATCCCGCGCGTTCGTACGACCGGACCGCAGCCAAGTTGTCGACATAGACGAGGAGCCTGATGGATGTCAGACCGGCCCTCGCCACTTCCTCCTCGACCCCCTTCAGCAGGGCTGTCGCGATACCCCGACCCCACGACTGCGGATGGACGCCAAAGTAGGTGAGCTGTGCTGCGTCGCCGGCGAGGTGCAGCGCAGCGAAGCCGACAATCAGTCCTGTTCCGTCCCTGGCAACCAGCAAACCTGAAGGCCGCACCTGGTCCATCGCCCTCTGCGTCTGAGTTCATCGACCATAGGCGGGTTTTAATTACCCTCACTCGGGCTGGTTGAGTATCTACCAGCAAGGAGTGTCCCTATGAGTGAGAAGACGACCCCGGCAAGCCCGGCTGTG
>JASGEZ010000183.1:0-34098 GCA_047605905.1 Microlunatus sp. | reverse complement strand
GCCACGACCGGGTACGCAACTGCGCCTGCAGGTCGGCGACCTGCCTCAGGGCCGGCGACACGGGGGCTCGTCGCGTACCCGCCGTTGCCAGCGGTCGGGCGCCGCTGTGGGCATCCTCAGCAGCCGACTCGGCGGCTCGCCGCAGTGTGGTGAGCAGCCCGGCGGTGGTCTCGTCGGCCGGCGGGGTGACCGGCTGGATGCGACTGGTGACTGCTCGGGAGCGTTCGACGGCGGCCAGCACGGCATCGCCGCGACCGGAGCGGATGGCGAGGTCGACATCGTGCTCCACCAGCCTTCGACCGTGGATCGCGCTGGCACTTTGCAGGTCGATGCCACCGAACTGGGCCTGGTAGGCGGCGAGGTCCTCCAGCCCTCGTCTGAGCGAGCGGCGAGCGGCGGACAACTGGCCACGCTGCTCCAGACCTTCTGCCAGGACCAGACGATGATGTAGCCGAACGGTGATGGGGTCGGTCCTGCTGACCGCTCCGATCTGGTGGACCAGGAGGTCGGCGGCGGCCGGTTGATGCCGGGCGAGCTCGAACTCGGCAGCGAGCAGCAGCGCCGTCTTGGTTTGCGGCCCGGCTCCCGCGCCGGCGAACTCGCCGGCCAGCCGCTTGGCCGGTGGGAGCAGGCGAGCCGGTGGTCGGCCCGCAGCGTGGTCGGCCTGCAGCAACACCAGCTCGGCTTGGCGCCGCCAGCGGTCGTTCCCGTGCCGCCGGAACCTGTCCCGAGCCCGGCCGGCCAGCTGCCGGGCCTCCGCGACCCGGCCGGTCAGCAACGCCACCTCGGCTCGCGTCAGGTTCACCTCGGCCAGATCCTGCCAGCATCGGTCCCGCCGAAACAGCTCCGCCGCCTGGGCGAGCGCCGCATCGGCTTCGTCCGGTAGCCCGGCCGCGAGCAGCACCCGGGAACGATCGAGATGAGCAATGCCTTGCTGCGTATCCCGATCGAGCTCGATGCCCTGCTGCATCAGCCGCAACGCGTTCGGAAGGTCGCCTGCGGTGAACTCCAAACAGCCGAGATTGTGCAGAGCAATGCGTTCGGCCTGCTGCAGTTCGTGGTCGCGTGCGATGTCCACGGCGTCCTGCAGATCCTGTCGGGCGAGGGCTACCTCGCCCGACTCGACGAACAGCGCTCCGCGGTTCACCAGGATTCGCCATTTGCCGATGCCTGATTCCCGAGGTATCCCGGCGTCGGCGATGTCGAGGAAGTGACGAGCCTCGACCATGCGTCCGCCGCGGAAGAGGATCAGACCGCGCTGGCCTGCGAGCAAGGCATTGAGGTCCTTGTCCGCGGCCAGTTCGGCGGCGGCAACTGCTCGATCCATCTCCTGAAGCGCCTGCTCCAGCCCGTCGATCTCCACCAGAGACTTCGCCAACGTCGCATGTAGCCGTGCTGCGACATGGGCCAGTTCCGGGGTGACAAGACTGGTCGTCACCGATCGATGCCAACCTAGGGCGTGCTGGCCGCGCCTGGCCAGGCTTGCTCCCTCCGCCGGTCGGCCGGCCAGATTCGCCGCAGCAGCCAGTTGCTGGAAGTGCCAGGCGCGGCCCAGACCGGAGTCTGGATCAGCCGTCTTAGTCCGTCCCTTCGAGCACGGCGCTCAGCGCCGCATCCGCGTCGCTCGGGGTGTCGGAATCACCTCGGGTCTCGCGGTTGGTGAGCAGTCGGCGCAGGAACCGGGCCGCAACCGCGGGCGCCGCGAAGGAGGTGCCCGACCAAGTTGCGAATCCGTGTCCGAAGTCGTCAGGGTCGAGCGACTCGCGCTGCATCCCTGAGCGGGTGTCGGTGACCCTGGCCGACGGTTCCAGCGAACCATTGAACGTCGTCGGCTGGGTGGAGAAGACCTGCGCCCCTCGTTCCCAGGTCTGGACCCAGTCACCGCTGTTGCTGAACAGCGCAACCGTCCCATTCGGGTTGAGGGCTCCGACGCTGACTACCTTGATCTTGGTGCTGAACGCGGCCGGATACATCCGCCGGCTGGTCGCATCATTGCCTGCCGAGGCGAAGAGCATCACGCCCTGAGCGGCCAGCGCGGTCAGAGGACCGATCAGGGTGGCATCTGTCTTCAGATCGTCCGGCTCCTCGTGGTAGTAGCCGAAGGACATGGACAAGGCGTCGATCCTGCGAGTGCCGTCGAGATGATCGAGAGCGATCTTGTTGATCGCGCGGATCATCGTCTCCTCGGCCACGAAGCCGTCCGCCCGCATGACCTTGATCATCACGATCTCCGCTTCGGGGCAGATCTGCCGGATGATCCCGGCGACGAAGGTTCCGTGCCCGGCGAAGTCGTCAAGCAGACCCTCAAGTGGTGCGACCGTCCGGCCGGTGTCCTCAGGCTCAGCGGTGTAGCTCTCCCCGGGGGCTGCCTCAACGGTGGTGTCGTCCTTGAGCCAGTCGTGCTGACCAATACCGGTGTCGAGCACTGCGATCACCGGTCGTCTGCGAGTCAACTGGCGACGGATCGGAGCCGGACCCAAGTAGGAGACCGGCGTGCGTCCACCGAGACCTGGGACGGCGTACTGGTAGCGGACCCCAGCCCCGGCGGTCATGGTGGCACCTGCTGTCATGGTGGCGCCAGCGGTCATCGTCGCACCGGCAGTCATCGTGGCTCCGGCCGTCATGGTCGCGCCACGGATATCGGCGGAAAGAAGATGGCTCAGGCCGACCTGGTATACCTGATCGCCCTCCAATGTCGCTCGGAAGCGCTGCAACAGCGCCCAGGCATCCACTGGCGTGGCGGAGCGCTTGGTCACGGCCAGGCGGACCGGGGTCACCCAAGACTCGCGGAGAACTGCAGCGCCTTCGCCGTCGAGCCGCTGCAGCCGTTCCAATTGCTGCCTGTCGACATCATCGACCTCGCCGGCAATCGGGATCTTCTCTTCCGACAAGAAGGCGTTGAAGGCCTCGATCAGGGTTCCATCGGGGTCGTGGAACAGCAGCATGTCGGCGATGTACAAGGTCGTGTCGAACTCGTCGCCGTCTCGACGAACCGCTCGAGTGGGATCGAGACGTCTGGCGTTGTTGACGACCAGTGGATCGTAAAGCCCGTCGTAACTGCGCTCTCCCCGCCGTCTCTGACTACCGTCGCCAGCCACCTGAGTCATGATTCCCCCGGATTCGTTTGCTGCTCGTCTCAGGGTAGGCGTCGGTGGGTTCGCTCGGCCACGGACTTTTGTACGCCCGCCTCGGTGAATTTCGAACCGAGGAACGGCCTTCGAGGTGACTTCACTTCCTGACGGCAGACGCTGAACGGATCGCGGGGCGCATCACCCGGAATCTGCTGGTGTCTCTGGCTGGCGATGCGAAGCGCGCAGGCAGACAGCAACCGACTCCGGGTGAAGGCTCCGACCTCCGCTGGGGCTAGTGACCGTAAGTCATGGTGGCCTGGGCGGCGAGTGGGACAAGCGACGATGCGGCAACGATGAGGGTTGCGATCGCGTACTTGATGGCTTTCGGCATGGTGGTCCTCCTTCCGAGAGTGAGCCCCCTCTGGGAGAGGGGAATGGACTCGGATCATTCCGTGCCGGAGGGTCAGACTGGTTGCTTCGTCTGTGATGCACGAGCCTGGATCCGACGATCGGTGACCGGCTCTCGCCCGGAGAAGTCACGTCAATCTTCGAGCGCGCGACCTCGCCGTTCCGGCAGGGCGAGCGCCGCGACGGCGGCGACGGCGAAGGACAGGGCGAAGATGACGAACAGACCGGTGAGGCCGATCGTCGTACTCAGCAGCGGCACCAGCAGGGGAGCGATGATCGAGGCGAGCCGGCCGAAGGCGGCGGCACTGCCGGCACCGGTCGCGCGCAGATCGGTCGGATAGACCTCCGGGGTGACGGCGTACAGCGCACCCCAGGCGCCGAGGTTGAAGAACGACAGGGCCATGCCGGTGGCCAGCACGGCCGGTACGGAGCCGGCCAGGCCGAAGGCGACGGCGCTGGCGGCCGACCCCGCCAGGAACACCGCCAGCGTCGGGCGCCGGCCCCAACGCTCGATCAGGATCGCCGAGACGGCATAGCCGGGCAGCTGGGCCACGGTGATGATCAAGGTGAACTCGAACGACTTCACCAGCGAGAATCCCGACGCCACCAGCAGCGTCGGCAACCAGATGAACGCGCCGTAGTAGGAGAAGTTGGTGCCGAACCAGGTCAGCCAGAGGGCGATCGTGCGGCGTCGCGTGCCCGGTGACCAGAGGGCCAGCCAGGACGGAGCTGCGGTCTTGGCCCGGCCGGCTCGATCGTCGGCCGGTCCGTTGCCAGGGGCGAGCGCGGCCGGGGCAACTACAGCCGGGGCGTCGACTCCGGCGGAACTCTCGAACCGGCGTACGGCGGCCTCCGCCTCGGCTTCCCGGCCACGACGCTCAAGGAAGCGCACCGACTCCGGCAGTCCCCAGCGCACCACCAACGCGTACGCGGCCGGGATCACGCCCAGGGCGAAGGCCCACCGCCAGCCGTCGGCCGAGGAGGGCACCACCAGATAACCGATCACCGCCGCCGCCAGCCACCCGAGCGCCCAGAACGCCTCCAGGGCGACCACGACCCGGCCGCGGATCCGGGCCGGCGCGTACTCGCTGACCAGTGTGGAGGCGACCGGCAGCTCCGCGCCGAGCCCGAGACCGACCAGGAGCCGAAGCACCAGCAAGGCGCCGACACCGGAGACCAGCGCCGAGGCTCCGGTCGCCAGCCCGTACACGAGCAGGGTGAGGGCGAAGACCTGACGCCGGCCGATCCGGTCGGCGAGTAGCCCGCCCAGGCTGGCGCCGATCGCCATCCCCACGAACCCGATCGAGGCGATCGCCGACAACTGTCCGGGCGAGAGCGACCACTGGGTGGCGAGGGCGGCGAGCACGAAGGACACCAGACCGATGTCCATGGCGTCGAGAGCCCAGCCGATACCGGAGCCGACGAGCAGCTTCTGGTGTTGCCGGCTGAACGGCAGCCGGTCGAGCCGCTGCGCTCTGGTGCGCGCGGGATCGGCCCGGACGGAATCGGCCGGATCGGGGTTGGTCGGGTCGGGGTCGGGTGTGCCCTCGAACGACTGGTCCACCACGGGATTGTGACACCCGACCGTAGGGCAGCGGGTCAGCGGTCTCAGCAACGCCCCGGCCAATCCTGAGCAAATCTTGAGCCGCTCTTCGGGCACTGCGCGGCGACTGATGAGGCGGGTCGTCGATGCTTTACGCAGAGCCGTGGGGGCGGTTCGCTACCCGGATGGGGATCCGGGCGAGAGAAGGGACAGCCGTGCTGACTCACCACGTCGCCGCCTGGTGCGCCGCAGACGCGGTCGGCTGTCCTGGGTCAGCGCAGTCCGGGGGGACGGACGAGACGCTGCCAGCCGCGGAGCCGGTCGGGACTGTCGGGGGACAGTCTGGACCGGCTCCGGCGGCGGCTGACCGATTCGTGGCGCTGGATCCTGGTCAGGACGCCATGGAGCAGTTCCTGACCGACTATCTTCAGATGCTGGACGGTCGGCTCGACGCGATCCGTCGCTGCCTGGCAGACAGCGACCTGGAGGGTGCCAGGGTCGCGATCTTGAGTTTGGAATCGAGCAGCCTGATGCTCGGTCGGAATCCGCTCGCCGTCAGCCTCGGGGTGTTGCGTGCTCAGCTGGATCTCAGTTCCAGCGAACAGCGCCGGACCCTGCTGACTTCGGTCGAGCAGGCAGCCACCGGCTTCCGGGCGGACCTGGAGCGGTCCGCCCACTAGCCACGAGAGCAGCGGATTGCGGTCCAGCTGCCTAACCCGGCCTATCGGGCTCGTTGTTCGGCGATCCGATAACCCACGCCACGGACCGTCTCGATGTAGCGCGGCGAGGTGGCATTGTCACTGAGCTTGCGACGCAAATTGGCCATGTGCACCTCGACCGCACGCCGATCGGAATCGGAGACATATCCGCCCGGAGCATCGCCCCGGAGTTCCAGTGCCAGCGTGTCCTTGCTGATCACCCGACGTTTCCCGGCCATCAAGGTCAGCAGCAGATCGAACTCGCTGCGGGTCAACTCCACCGGCGCCCCGTCGAGATCGCACAGCCACATGTCGCCGTTGATCCGCAATCCGTTGTGCGTCAGCCATCCATGGGAGTCCGCAGCCGAATCGTCGGGGATCGATTCCGGGGCGGCAGATGCCGCAGGTGCGGGGGCCGGGGCGGCCACCGGTGAAGGCGGGCTGTCGGTGTCCGCGGCCGGCTGGACCGGACGGGGGAGACCCCACATGGACTTGCGCCGGCGCATCATCGCCTCGATCCGCGCCCGCAACTCGCGGGGTCGGAACGGCTTGGTGAGGTAGTCGTCGGCGCCCGCGTCGAGGCCCATCAAGGTGTCGATCTCTTCGTTGCGAGCGGACAGCATGATCACGTACGTGTCGGAGAAGCTCCTGATCCGGCGGGCGACCTCGAAGCCGTCGATGCCCGGCAGACTGACATCGAGAGTGGTGAGGATCGGGTCGTGCTCGCGGACGGCGTTGATGCCCTCGATACCGGTGGCCGCGGGCACTGCGTGGAAGCCGGCCTCGTTGAGGATGGCCGCCAAGAGATTGCGTACGTCGGCGTCGTCCTCGATCACCACAGCCGTCCGCTCCTGACCCATCGACATGGCCACTACCGTAGCGGGACAGGGGTCATCATCCATCACCCGGACAGGGCCGATGGTTCACCCCGGCATAGTCACCGCGGCTGGTCCCGGCTAGTCCGTCACACGGGCATCCCCGTCGCTGGGCAGCGTGAAGGTGAACGTCGAGCCCCGATCGGGATTGTTCTCGGCCCAGATGCGGCCGCCCAAGCGTTGCACGATGCTTCGGCTGATCGCCAAGCCCAGCCCGGTGCCGCCCTTGTCCCGGGCATCGGAGGAGTCGACCTGTTCGAACCGCTCGAAGATGAGATTCAACCGATCGGCGGGAATGCCTCGTCCCTGGTCGATCACCCGGAACGCCACCAGCGGCTCCTCGGGGACGGGTGCGGCCTCCATCACGACCTGACTGCCCGGCGGGGAGAATTTGATCGCATTCCCGACCAGGTTGATCAAGGTCTGCACGACCCGGTCGGCATCGGCCAGCACAGCTCCGTCGGCCCGTCGGATCTGGACCGTGACGGCCGCGTCGGCGGCCAGCACCTGAACCTGGTCGTACGCCGCCTCGAGCAGCGTGGCGCTGGCCTGCAAGCCGACCTCCATCGGCAACGAGCCGGCTTCGATCCGTTCCATGTCGAGGATCTCGTTGATCAGTCGGGTGAGCCGCTCGCTGCTCTCCACCGCGATCTCGACCATCCGGGTCGCTGGCGGGGTCAACTCGCCCAGCGCCCCCCCGGCCAACAGCCCCAACGATCCCCGGATGGCAGTCAGCGGGGTCTTGAGCTCATGGCTCACCATCGACACGAACTCGTTCTTGAGCTGGTCGACCTCTCGGCGGCGGGTGATGTCGCGGAACACGACGACCACCCCGCGTACGCCGCGGCCGTCCGTCATCGGGCTGGCACTGACTTCGACCGGCACCTGTCGGCCATCGGCGGTCAGGTAGGAGTCCTCGACTCCGGTGAGGGCCACCCCCGTCCGCAGGATGGTCCCCAGATAACACTCGCTGGACGGATGCGAGTGGAAGCGCTGGTGCGCCTCGACGCCGAGCAACTCTTCCCGGTGGGTGCCGAGCAGCCGGCCACCGGCCGGGTTCATGAAGGTGATCCGTCCTAGGCCGTCGACGCCGTAGACCCCGTCGTCGACGGAGTTCACCATCAGGTCGGTGCGCTGGGTGACCTCGGCGAGTTCGGTGCTCCGCTCGGCGACCCGCTGCTCCAGTCGTGTTCGCAGCCGATCGTTGTCGGCCAACAGCAGCATCTGGCGGAGCAGGATGGCGACTGTCACCGTCCCGAGCAGGACGAGCACGGTTGCCGGGTCGGTTCCGAGAGATATCGTGCGGAACGACAGCCAGCCCGCCACCAAGAAGACCGCGAAGATGACGAGCGACCTGACCACCGGGGACCGGTCGATGCTGTCGACATCCGGTGGGGTTGGGAAGGTCGACGGCGACCATCTGATGGCGATCGCCAGCATCGCGTAGCCGGCGATCCAGCCGAGGTCGGTGGCAGTGCCGAAAGCGAAGGTGCCGTAGGAGCGATCGATCGCGGCGGCGATCTCGGAGAAGGAGAACAGCACGAAACCGGCCGCGGTCAGTCCGAGGCCGATTCTGTCCGGCAACCGGGCGCGGAGCACCAGCAACCAGATCACGGTGGCCATGATGATGTCGATGACGGGCGCCAGGACCAGCGCGATGGTGTCCGAGGTCGGATGCTCCGCGACCCTGGGCAGCACGGTATTGCTCAGGATCAGCAGCACTGAGCCGCCGAGCACGATCGTGTCCAACAGGAGCCGGACGAAGTCGTAGAGGTGTCGTGGCCCGAACGGGTACGCCAGCAGGCCCACCAGGATGAGGGCCACCGAGATCAGGATCAGCGCATCGCCGACCCGTGTCAGATCGGGCCGGCCGGAGAGATCGACCACGGTGAGCCAGACGTTTCCCAAGGCGGCCGACCCCGCCGCCGCGCCGAACAGGGCCCATGCCTGCCGCCGGCCGGTCGGGGAACGACGGGAGCGCACCAGACATGCCATCGCCAGGCCGCTGCAACTGAGCAACAGAGCCGCACCGGAGGTGACGCGGCGCACAGGCTGCGGCAGACCGCTGGCCAGCATCACCATCACCAGGGCAAACGCGAGCACGGTTGCGATCAACACAGTCCGCGGCGGCCGGAAACGTTCTGGTGCCGCGGGCTCCGTGTCGGTCGCCGGGAGCGGCCGGGACGCGTCCCCCATGACCCGTGACGCTAGCAGCCTCCGGTGACTCCGGCGTCGATGGCGCGGACGGCGACAGTCGGACGATCATCGACGACGATTACGATGGGGCAACGATCAAGGACCGCGCAACGATGGGGATGGTCAGGGTGGGCACCCACAATGTGCTTGTCGTCGACGACGACGACATGATCCGCGAGGTCGCCAAGGTCGCATTGGAATCGGTGGCAGGGTGGCAGGTGACCACCGCGCACAACGGTGAGGAAGCGCGTCGGCTGGCGAGTCAGCAGCACCTCGACCTCGTCCTGCTGGATGTCATGATGCCGGCCTTGGACGGACCCAGCACGGCGGCACTGCTGCGCGCGGACAGCATGACCCGTGAGCTGCCGGTGATCTTCCTGACCGCGAAGACTTCGATGACTGCCGAGCAGTTGGATCGGCCCAATCTGCTCGGGGTGATCAGCAAGCCCTTCGACCCCATGTCGCTGGCCGACCAGATCAAGCGGATCGCCGGGTGGACCGGTGAGTGAGACGGAATCTCGTGCCCCCGAGTCCGACCCGACGGAGCCGATCGAGGGGCTGCTGGCGACCATCGCCGGTCAGGCGCGGCGGACCAATCAGGGCCGGATCGAGCAGCTTCGGGTCGCTCTGGAGCGGGCGAGTGAGGATGGACTCGACCGGGCTGGTTGGGCGGTCGCGGAGCGTACGGCCCATCAGCTCGCCGGGTCGGCGGGCACCTTCGGGTTCGCGGGAGTCTCCGAACGTGCCCGCCAACTCGAGCAACTCTTTGCCGATGCCGTCGTGGCGACGCCCGACGAGGCGCGTCTCGCCGCGGCCGGAGTGATGCTCGACGAGGCCAGTGCCCAGTTGGACTGTGAGCCACCGCCGGCCTGACGGCGTTGGAGCGCGCAGGAGGGGTGCCGGTCAGTGATGGTCGGTCAGGTGCGCAGCCGCGGCGCATAGGACGGCAAGGAGGCTTGACTGGAGCGCCGGTGCAGCAGCCACGCCGCGAGTACGCCGCCGACTGCACCGCCGAGATGAGCCTGCCAGGACACGCCGGTCTCGCCCGGTAACACGCCCCAGATGAGCCCGCCGTAGACCACCAGCACACCGACCGCGACCAGGATCTGGGCGGCCGAGCGAGACCAGATGCCGCGAGCCAGCAGGTAGGTCAGCCAGCCGAAGACCAGACCGCTGGCGCCGACGATGATCGTGTCGGCGGGGGTGAGCAGCCAGGCGGTGAGCCCGGCACTGACGACCGAGATCGTGGTGGCGACCAGCCAGCGGGCCAGTCCGCCGAGCAACACCAGGAAGCCGAGCACCCAGAACGGCAGGGAATTGCTGGCCAGGTGGTCGAACCCGGCGTGCAGGAACGGTGAAGCAAGGATCCCGGGCAGGCCGTCGATCTCTCGAGCATGGATGCCGTAGTAGTCGAGTTGTTCGCCGGTCAGCTGGTCGGCGATCTCCACCAGCCACAGCACCGCCAGCAGGATCGTCATCACCACGACCGCCGCGCCCGGTGAGGGCTTGGTCCGGCGGGCGGGAGCACTGGCATACGGCTGGCTCATGTCTCCAGAGTGCACCAGCCCGGCAAGCTCCGCGGATCCGCTGTCACCCAGAGCACAGCGCCGGTCGGCAGAACCGGTATCTGCCCCCTCGGCGACGGCTCTTGGGAGGTAACAGGGCCCGGACCGACCGGGCCTGGGGGAACCGGACGAGAGCCATGATCACCACCGACGCAGACCTGATCCGGAGCGCTGTGACGACCGGACTGATCACCGATCGTGAGATCGCCTCCGGCTCCGTAGCGGTCGAGGGCTCGCGCCTGCGGTTGTACGGACGGACGATCGCATACGCTCGGCACGCTCCCGGCTGGGCCGGGGCAGCGCACCGCGAAGCGGCCTGCCTGCGGGCACTTGCCGGCTCCGGATTGGTGCCCGAATCGGTGTCGGGCAGCGGTGATGTCGGCTGGCTGCTGGCGTTGCCGGGGGCTCGACTGTCCGAGGTGCACGGCACGATGGCCGAGCTGGCCGACATCTGTCAGGCCTGGGGATCGGCGGTGGCCGCGCTGCACCGGTGCGGAATTCCGGCCGGAGCCGAAGCGCCTGCCGCACCGCGCCCCTGGGTGCTGGATCCGGAGCGGCTGCCACGCTCGATGCGCCGGCTCCCGGCCGCCAGCGCTCGCGCATTCGTGCTGCGGACCCTGACCGGCGACCGAGGGCTGCGATGCACGATCGACCGAGTGGCCGATCACTGGACTGCCGATCACTGGATTCACGGTGAGCTGAGTGCGGACCGGGTGCTGGTGCAACAGACGCCGGAGGTTCGGGTCCGGTTCGTGAACCTGGACGCCGGCGGGCTCGGCGATCCCGCTTGGGATCTGGCCGGTGCGGTGGAGACCATCGCCGAACTGACCGGGGGATCGCGGGCGCCGTGGCGGGGCGTCAGCGAGGTCTGTCTACGTGACTACCTGCTGCAGGGATACCGGCGTGCGGGCGGTCCTGCCGTGGTCACGGCCGGCACCAGGGCACTGAGGATCGTCGCGCGCGCCTGGCAGGCGGCGGCAGGGCTGGATCAGCGCGCCGGTCACCCGGCGACCATGCATCCGGCGGCCGGTCATGCCGATGAGGCTGCCAGGCTCACCCGGCGACTGGTGCTCGCCCGAGAACTCGCCGAGCGCAGTGCGCGACCGGGGCTGGTTGCCGCCTGAGCGACCTGATACGGCAGATTGCTCGCCGGTGAGGCGACGGCGGCTCCGGACGGGGCTACCGGACTGCGCGATCTGGACGTCGTGCCGGTCGCGTGCGAGTCGTCGCGCACCGGTCAGCTGGTCGAACTCACCCGGACACTCACATAGGAGGTCCGCTTACCACCCTCGTGGATGCGCATCAGGGTCGACGAGAGGCGACGTGCGTCGTGCAGGCCGTGCGCCGGCCAGCTCGAGCAGGGGGTGAGAGCGAGATACCGGCCGGTCCCGTACCAGGGGAAGCCCTTCCGGGCGCCGGTCTCCAGCTCGTACCAGACGTGCGGCCAGCTGAACTCGTCCCACCGGACCTCGACTGCGACGCCGGCGCTGGGGCGCCGAATGTGGATCGAGGCGTCGGTGAAGTCGCACAGATAGGCCATCCTGGTCTCGGGGTCGGACCCGATGCCCCGCAGGTTCACCAGGCCGTGCCGGCCGTACGCCCGCGGCCACGGCAGCAGGTCGTCGTACGACGCCGAGGTGACCAGCCGCACATCTGGGCGAACGGTCGTGCAGCCGGAGTGCACCACGGTGTCCGGCCCGACCAGGGCAGCGCCGAAGGCGATCTGCTGCCCCCACATCACGTCGATGTGCTCGGCACCGACGTTGACCACGGTGTCGGTGAGCGTGACCTGGTCGTCACACAGCGAGACTTCCCGGGTGAGTTCGAACGGCGAGCGGGTGAGTCGGCCGCGCAGGACCAGCGAACGATCGCACAGGTGCCAGTCCAGCCAGGTGACCCGTGCCTCACCGTCGAAACCCCATTCGGCCCCGTGGACCGACGCGCTGTCGCCGCCGTTCGGGAAGACCGGGTGCCAGCCACCTGGTGAGTTCGTGTACCGAGTCACCTCGGTCGAACCGGGCAACTCCACCGACTGCCGGCGGCGCAACCCCCAGGGGGTCCGCCAGAGCAGTTCCAGATCGTCCGCGCGGCGGCGCAGCGAGGTGATGGTGCCGCCGAGCGCCGGCACCAACTCCACCACCAGGCTGTCGGAGGTCAGGCGAAGGACCTCCCAGCCGTGGACGACCAGCTCTTCGAGGTCAGGCACCCGGACAGGATAGAGCGAGATGAACGCTCAGTCGGGCACTTTGAGCGCGGCGATCGGTCGGGACAGGTCGTCACTCAACAGCAGGGTGACATCGCCGCGCGGGATCTCGAAGCTGACCGTGCCACTGACCTGCTCGCCGGCGGTGAGCCTGATGAACTCCAGCGCGGTGGAGCTGTCCGGGTCATAGGCGGACTCGAACAACCCACCGTCCTGGTCGAAGGCATCGAAGGAGTCGGGGCCGTAGCGCAGCGTGCCGCTGGTGCAGCTCACCGCGATCTCCAGGGTGAGCAACGACTTGCCGGCCGCTGTCGGGCCGGCCGGATCCCAGCTGTGTCGCACGATCCGCAAGACGCCCGTGCCGGCGTCGCCGGTGAACTCGATCTGACTACCCGGCAACGGGCTGGCGCTCGCCGGCCGGCTGGGCTGCGGCGAGGGTGCGGCTTGGCGCGCGTCCTGCTGCCCGGCCCAGACGCTGGCCAGCACGACGACCAGCGCGACCACGGCGATCGCTACTGCCGCGAGCACGGAGGGAAGCCGGTTTCGTGGCGGCGCCGGCGGCCTCGCCACGGCCGCCGGGGATGGCTCTGCCGACGGTGGCCAGGACGGCCTGGGTGACTCGGTGTCCGGCCCTGCACCGGGCACTGCGGGACCGGCGAAATCCGGCCCGCTGGGCCGGCCCATGCCCCCGCCCGCGGGTATGCCGGGTCCGAACGACTCGCTCACCCCTGTCACGCTACCCGGGTTGTCCACAGGCTGGTCGGGCCGCGGAGCGTTGTCCACAGATTGCCGGGAGACCCGGTCGATTCAGCCCGTCGTCCTTTATGTCTGGGTATGACACGACGTACTTCTTCATCCCGCGCCACCCGCACTGCCTGGAGCGACGCCGAGGCGGAGCCGGCTGTGCTCCGTATTCGTGAGCCCGGCGACATTCTCGGCTTGATCCCTTACCTGCTGGGCTTCCACCCCGCGGAGTCCTTGGTGGCGGCGTTCGTCCGGCAACGCAGGGTGGTGGTGACGGCCAGGGTCGATCTGGCCGCGATCGCGGACCTGGAGGCGCTCGTCGACCAGTTCGAGCTGGTCGCCGAGCAGGTGGACACCCGCGCGCTGGTGCTGATCGGCTACAGCGCCGACGAGAATGTCCGGGAGGTGATGCGTGGCCTGGCCGATCTGGTGCCGTTCGACCTGGTCGACGTCCTGGCCGTCGCGGGAGACCGGTGGTGGTCGGTGTGTTGCGACGGGGACTGCTGTCCGCCAGAAGGCCGGGCCTATGACATCGAGACCCATCCGCTCGCGGCGGAAGCCGTGGTGGCCGGGATCTCCGCGACCGGAACCCGCGACGACATCAGGGCCCTCACCGCGGGGCCGCCGACGACCGAGCAGGACCGACTGAGCGCAGCTGCAGCAGCCTGCGCCGGGGGCACCGACCAGTTGAGCCGGCGTCGCCGCCGGCGCCGGATGCACCAACTGGTCGACCGAGTGCTGTCGACGGGCGGGCCGACGGAGGCCGAGGCCGTCGAGATTGCGGTGCTGGTTCGCGATGTCGGGGTTCGCGACGAAGTCTGGGCGATGATGACCCGCCAGCACGCCGAGGCGTACGTGACGCTGTGGCGGCGGGTGGTCGCGGTCAGCGTCTGGCCGTACGAGCCGGCGCCGTTGGCCATGCTCGGCTGGGCCGGCTGGCTGGACGGGAACGGCGCGCTGCTCAACTGCTGCATCGACCGTCTGGAACAGGTGGCACCGGACTACAGCCTGCTGGACTTGTGCAAGCAGATCAGCATCAACGCCATCCCGCCGCAGTATCTGGACCTGGTCGCCGACCAGGTGCGTGCGGCCGGATGGTGAGGCGGTCAGATGCGGAGCGAGATGTCAGATCCGCTAGGTTGACCCGCATGACAAAGAGGTTTGTAGTGTGCGGCGAGACTCTCATCGACCTTATCCAGGCTGGAGGTCAAAACGAGGGCTATGTCAGCTCGACCTGGGCTGCCACGTCCGCGGGCGGGCCGATGAACAGTGCTGTTGCTCTCGGCGACCTCGGCGCCGATGTGCACTTTCTCGGTCGCCTGTCGCGCGACTCCTTCGGTAAACAGCTCCGCGGGCACATCGAGACCGCCGGGGTGGCGCTCGACCTTGCGACCGAGTCGTCGCAGGCGACCTCCCTCGCGGTGGTCAGCTTGGACGGGGAGGGCAAGGCGAGCTACACCTTCCACTTCACCGACACGGCCAACTTCGGCTGGCAGGAGGCGGACCTGCCGAATCTGACGGCGGACGACTGGCTGCACATCGCCTCGCTCGCCTGCGTCGTGAGTCCCGGCAGTGACGTGTTGCTCGACTGGGCGCACAGTGTGCCGTCGGGGATCTCCTACGACATCAACGTCCGACCGACCGTGATCACCGATCCGGAGGAGTACTGGGCGAAGGTCCGGCCGTGGCTGCGGGTCGTGGGCCAGCGCAAGGGCATCATCAAGGCCAGCGACGAAGACGTCGTCTTCCTCGCCCAGGCCACCTCGCCCGGAGCGGACCCCTTGGATCTGCTGGGCGAGTGGGTGGCGCAATACGGTGCCAGTCTCGGCGTGGTCACCCTCGGCCCGGACGGTGTCGCAGCGGTCGACGCAGCGGGAAATCGCACCCACGCGGCCGGCTTCCCGACCAAGCTGGTGGACACCGTCGGTGCCGGTGACACCTTCATGGCCGGGTTCCTGGACGGCTACGTCAATCGCGAGCAGGGCCTGGAATCGGCCTTGATCCGCGGCGCGGCCGCAGCCTCGATCGTGTGCTCGCGGCGTGGTGCCCAGCCGCCGAATGCGGCCGAGGTCGACGCCTTGATCCGCGCCAGCGGGCGCTGATCCGAACCGGCGGGCGCGATCGGTGTAGCCGGGCTAACCACCGGCAGTCGTGGTCAGGGCCGCGATCGCTGCTTGGACTCGGTCTGTGCCCGGCATCCCACCGTCGGCCTCGGTGAGATAGAACGTGTCGATCGCCTGCCCGGCCAGGGTGCTGACATGGGCCGACCGGATCGACAGCCGGAGCTTGCTGATCGAGTCGGCGAGGGCGAACAGCAGTCCGCCGCGGTCGCTGGTGCGTACCTCGACCACGGCCGCGGTCGCACTGGCCGCAGGGACGAGTTCGACGAAGGGTGTCGCGGTCTGTGGTCTCTGGGAGGCCCGCGACTCGCGAATCCGTACCCGCTCGAGCATCCGGGAGTCGCCGTCCTGCAGCCGGCCCAGTTCCTGGCTGAGAAGGTTGGGGTGGGGGAGATCGCTGGGCTGCCGGCTGTCTACCCGCCAGGTGGTGATCGCCACGGGTTCGACCAGACCGGTCGTCACGGTGTGCAGCGCAGCCGAACGCACCGCGACCGAGTGGGCAGCCAGCAGACCGGCGGTTTCGGCGAAGAGACCGATGCGATCGGTGGCGGCAACCACCAGTTGAACGCCTCCAGGCTGCGACTCCAGCTGCACCCGTGGTCGCCTGTCCAGGCTCACCGAACGGGCCAGTCCCAGATCCACGAGGTCGGTCGGCGCCGAGGGCCGATCGCCGACCAGCTGTGACTCGACGCTGTCGGCCAGGGCGTTGACCAGTTGTGCCCGCCAGGGGGACCAGGCGGCCGGACCTGCGGCCCGGGCGTCGGCCTCGGTCAGGCACCGCAGCAGCTGCAAGGTCTCCAGCCGGCCGCCCACGGCCGCGATCAGTGCGTCGACGGTAGCCGGGTCGCGGTGGTCGCGCTTGGTGGCCAGCTCGGCGAGGGTGAGATGTTCCCGGACCAGCCGCTCGATCAGCGCGACATCGGCCTCGTCGAAGCCCAGCCCGGTGCTGATCTCGCGGGCGATCGGTGCGCCGATCGCAGGGTGCCGGATGCCCGCACCGGGTAGTTTCCCGATGTCGTGGAGCAGACAGGCCACCAGCAGCAGGTCGGGACGGTCCACCCTGGTGAGGTGTGGCCGCGCCTCAGCCACACACTGCACCGAGTGCCGGTCGACCGTGTGCCGGTGGATCGGATTGTGCTGGGGCTGAGCGCTGATCCCTCGCCAGGCGGGGATCCAGCGGACGATACAGCCGGCCAGTTCCAAAGACTCCCAGACCGGCAGCAACCCGATACCGCCGGACAACAGTTCGACGA
The DNA here is from genome assembly GCA_047605905.1 of Microlunatus sp. Classification (GTDB taxonomy): domain Bacteria; phylum Actinomycetota; class Actinomycetes; order Propionibacteriales; family Propionibacteriaceae; genus Microlunatus. Next base: position 17,422 of record JASGEZ010000183.1, on the reverse strand, counting down.
ACGACTCACGGGCGGGTGCCGGCCACGGTGTCGAGATGTCCGGTGCGTGCTCACCGAGGTTGTCGGCGGTGATCGGGGAGAGCACCAGTCCGCGCTGCGCGGCCAGGGCGGCCGCGCGCAGATCGAGCAGCGGAGTGTCAGGTTGGGTGTTGCGGTCCAGTCCGACTTCACCGGCGTGCACGATCAGCCCGTGCGGTGCCGGGCTGTACTCCGGCCGCCGCCCGCGGCGGGCGAAGCTGATCGCGCGACGCGCGGGCACGGCCTGCCGGGCAGCCCGACAGGTCAGGTCGAGCGCATGTCCGATGCGTCGCGCGGCCATGCTCACGGTGCGGTGCAACTCGTCGGGATCGGCGAACTGGAGCCGGCCGGCCACGTCGGCGGCTTCGTTGACCAGCAGCCGGTCCAGGGGTCGGCCAGAACTCAGGTGCAGCGCGTCCCGGACGTCGAGCAGCCGCTCGTACGGTTCCTTGACGCCGGAATGCGGGCGATCGGTCAGCCAGGTCGCGGCCAGGGCCCGGAGCATTGTCATGTCCCGGAAGCCCCCGCGCGCCTCTTTGAGGTCGGGCTCCAGCAGATACGCGGCGTCACCGGCGCTCGCATGCCGCTCCTCGACGGCTGTCAGCAGTTCGGGCAGCCGCTTTCGGGCATTGCCCCGCCAGCTGGTCAGCAAAGCGGACCGGGCTCCCCGGACCAGGTCGGCGTCGCCGGCCAGCAGCCGCAGGTCCAACAGTCCGACACCGGCGCTCAACTCCCGGCCCGCCACCTCGGCACATTCAGCCGGAGTGCGGACCGCGTGGTCCAGTCGAACCGAGCTGTCCCACAAGGGATACCACAGCCGCTCGGCGAGGGCGGTCACCCGCGGTCGGTCGCGTCCGTCGTGCAGCAGCACCAGATCGAGATCGGAGCGGGGGCCGAGTTCACGGCGGGCGAGGCTACCCACCGCGGCGAGGGCAACTCCGGTCTGTGGGCCGCCGGCATCGGCGTACAGCTCTCTCAGGGCACCTTCGACACATTCGGTCACACAACGCCGACGATCCGGTCCTGACGTGGCGGACCACGAGGACCGGATCGAGGCGTTGAGGCGCTCTGCTGTCAGATCGCGCTTCAGAGCGCGTCCAGCCCGCGCTCTCCCGTACGCACGCGGACGATGTCGTCCACCGGTACGGACCAGACCTTGCCGTCACCGATCCGGCCGGTCCGTGCGCTCTTGACCAGGACGTCGACGATGTCGCCTGCATCTTCGTCCTCGACGAGCACCTCAAGTCTCACTTTCGGCACCAGGTCGACGGTGTATTCGGCGCCTCGGTAGACCTCGGTGTGGCCTCGCTGGCGACCGAAGCCCTGGGCCTCGCTGACGGTCATGCCCTCGACCCCGAAGGATTCCAGGGCAGTCTTCACTTCGTCGAGCATGTGGGGCTTGATGATTGCGGTGACGAGCTTCATGCCTTCACCTCCTGGTTCTTGGTCGTGGGCGCAGTGTCGGTGTGTGCACCGCCGAAGGAGAGCCCGCGGCCGAGTGCGCCGATCGGAGTGAGATCGTACGCGCTCTCCGCGTGCTCGGTCTGATCGACACCTTCCAGTTCGTCTTCCTTGCTGACCCGGAAGCCGATGGTCTTCTCCAGGATCAGTCCGATCAGATAGGTGACCACGAAGGAGACGATCAAGACCGCGAAGGCACCGACTGCCTGCCGCCAGAGCTGGTCGACACCGCCGCCGTAGAAGAGGCCGTTGACGCCGGCCGGTGCAGCCTCCGTGGCGAGGAAGCCGACGGCCAAGGTGCCCCAAAGGCCACCGACCAGGTGCACACCGACCACGTCGAGCGAATCGTCGTAGCCCAGCTTGTACTTCAGACCGATCGCCAGGGCGCACAGCACACCGGCCACCGCGCCGAGGATGATCGCACCGATCGGGCTCACCGAAGAGCAGGACGGGGTGATCGCTACCAGGCCTGCCACCACACCGGAGGCGGCACCCAGAGAGGTTGCGTGACCGTCGCGGATCTTCTCCGTGATCAGCCAGGCCAGCGAAGCCGCAGCCGTCGCGACCAGAGTGTTGACGAAGGCGACCGAGGCGGTGTTGCCGGCCGAGACCGCAGAGCCGGCGTTGAAGCCGAACCAGCCGAACCACAGCAGCCCGGCGCCGAGCATCACCAGTGGCAGGTTGTGCGGCCGCATCGGGTCCTTCTTGAAGCCGATCCGCTTGCCGAGCACGAGGGCCAGCGCGAGACCTGCGGCGCCGGCGTTGATGTGCACCGCGGTGCCGCCGGCGAAGTCGATTGCCGCCAGATTGTTGGCGATCCAACCTCCCGTGTGGGTCACCACGTCGTTGTCGTCGGTCAGGGTGAAGTCGAAGACCCAGTGGGCGATCGGGAAGTAGACGATGGTCGCCCAGATGGCGGCGAAAATCATCCAGGTGGAGAACTTGGCGCGGTCGGCGATCGCACCGGAGATCAGAGCCACGGTGATGATGGCGAACACGGCCTGGAAGGCGACGAACGCCATTGCCGGGTAGGTGGCGTCGGTGTCCTCCATCAAGCCCTTGAGGCCCAGGAACTCGCCCGGGTTGCCAAGTAGGCCCGCGCCGACGTCGTTGCCGAAGGCAAACGAGTAGCCGTAGAGGACCCAGAGGATCGCGATGATGGCCATGGCACCGAAGCTCATCATCATCATGTTCAAGACGCTCTTCGCGCGGACCATGCCGCCGTAGAAGAGCGCGAGGCCTGGTGTCATCAAGAGCACCAGAGCCGCCGAGGTCAGCATCCAGGCGGTATCGCCCGAATTCAGTTCGAGTGGACTCATGCTTGTAGCTTTCGGTGAGAGTGTTGTTGCTGGACAACGTGAACTGCGCGGTCGGATCCGTGACGCTGCGGTTGCCCACTACTTTGCAATACCTGTGTTGCGCGGACGTCGCTGCAGGTTACGAGCCGGTGACACCTACTGCGTGCAGGTGACAGCTGGATTTCCGTCGGTTCCGATCCGATTTCAGTCCGACATGGCGGGGACTCAGACGTGTGTAGATCAGTCTTGACTTATATAAGTTAATGCGAATACTCTGAGGGCATGACCACACCACCTCAGGACCCGACGGCTCTCGCCGGCGCCACCGTGCGCCAGGTCGTGCCTACCGAGGTCGACGGACTGCCCGCCCGAGTCGTCACGGCGACACGCATCTATCGCGGTGCAAGCATCGACGACGTCTGGGACGCACTGACGAATGCGGAGCGCCTACCGCGCTGGTTTCTCCCGGTCAGCGGCGACTTGAGACTCGGCGGGCGCTACCAATTGGAAGGAAACGCCGGCGGTCAGGTGCAGACCTGTGAGCCGCCGCGGCTGTTCGAGGTCACCTGGGAGGCGATGGGTGCGACCAGTTGGCTGGCCGTCGAGCTCAGCCCGGTTGCCGCGGGCACCCAACTGGAATTGCGGCACACCCAGCACAGTGATCACGACTTCTGGCGTCAGTTCGGACCCGGTGCCACCGGCGTCGGATGGGATCTCAGCCTGGTCGGCCTGGAGTTGCACCTTGCCGCCGCCGATCAGCTCGATCCAGCCGAGTTCGAAGCCTGGTCGATCACCGACGCCGGCAAGGTGTTCGTCACCGCCAGCGCACAGGGGTGGGCCGAGGCCGACATCGCCGGCGGTGCCGACCCGGAAGCTGCCGGTTCGGCGGGACGCAACACGGCTGCCTTCTACCGTGGCGAGGCGAGTGAGTGACGCGTACCGAGCCACTCGATGTGCTCGGTGAGCCGGTCAGACGACGCATTCTCGAGCTGATCGGGGCGGCCGAGTTGCCGGCCGGTGCCATCGCCGTTGCGCTGGGTGCCGAGTTCGGGCTGTCCCAGCCGGCGGCCTCGCAGCATCTCAAGGTGCTCCGGGAAGCCGGACTCCTCCTCGTACGAGCCGAGGGGACGTCTCGTCTCTATCGCCTCGACCGGGCTCGCCTGGCCGACGCGGCCGCATGGTTCGACCAATTCGCCGACTCCTGGCAGCAGCCGCTCGATGCATTGGAGACCGAACTCGCTCGCGGTCGCCGGGAGCAGCAGCGCCGGTCGCTCGGTGGTGCTCGAGCCGTTGGCGAGGCGCAGGAGACGGCCTAGCCTGTCCGAGCCGGGGTTTCGAGTCAGGCGATGGATGCCAGTCGTTCCCGCAGCGTGGGCCAGGTCAGGGCAAAGCCGGGGTGTAGGTCGAGTGCGGACACCGACGAGATCGGCACCCAGCGCAGTTCGGCCGACTCCTCCTGCGGCGCCAATACGACCGAGGTGAGTAACTCAGCCAGCACCGTCGTGTAGACCCAGCCGCCGTGGTCGTCGATCAACTCGCCGCCGATCCGTACGGCCGACGAGCCGATGCCGGTCTCTTCCCGGGCTTCGCGGAGAGCCCCCTCGGCTGGGCTCTCATGCGAATCGCGCGCGCCGCCGGGAATGCCCCAGGTGTCTCCGTTGGCGGTCCAGGATGCTCGGTGCTGGACGAGCACGAGTGACTCCTCGGCCGGCGAACGTCGATCGATGATCAACAGGCCGGCCGCGCCGTAGCGTCCCCAGTGTCGGTGACCCAGATCGCAGCGGATCCAGCCGTTGCCGTCGTGCTCCACGAGACGAGTGTGCCTGGCCGTCGCCCGCGGCGGGCAGCGATCCCGCCGCCGTCTCATCTCAGCCCACCCGGATCTCACCGACTCCAGGTCGAGGACGGCGGCGAGGGCGGCGGCGCATGCGAGGCAGGAGAAGCGAGGCAGGACAGACGCACTGCGAGACGGACGTGAGAGGCTCCGTACATGACACCTGTGCTCGACACGTTCTCGCTGGCCGGCAAGAAGGCCCTGGTCACGGGCGGCAACCGCGGAATCGGCTTCGCACTGACCCGGGGTCTGGCCGAGGCCGGCGCCTCGGTGGCCTTCGCCTCCCGCAATGCCGAAGCCAACGAGGCGGCGCGGCAAACACTCGCCGAGGTCGGACTCGACACCATCGCACTGGTCGGGGACGTCACCACCTCCGCCGCCGACGTGGTGCAGCACGCGGTGCAGGCCCTCGGTGGGCTCGACATCGTGGTCAACAACGCGGGCATCTGCTATCACCGGCCCGCGCTGGAAGTGCCCGACAGCGAATGGGACGACGTCTTCGATCTCAATGTCAAAGCGCTGTGGCAGGTGTCCCGCGAGGCCGCCCGACATTTCAAGGACAACGGCGGCGGTGCGATCGTCAACATCGGGTCGATCTCGGCGCTGATCGTCAACCGACCGCAGTGGCAACCGGCGTACAACGCATCGAAGGCGGCTGTGCACCAGCTCACCAAGTCCCTGGCCGCGGAGTGGGCGCCGTACGGCATCCGGGTCAATGCCCTGGCCCCAGGCTATGTCAAGACGGAGATGGCTCCGGTCGACCGGCCCGAGTTCAAAGCCCGCTGGATCGACGATGCGCCGCAGCGGCGGTTCGCGCTGCCCGAGGAGCTGGCGCCGGCTGTGGTGTTCCTGGCCTCCGACGCATCGGCGTTCATGACCGGCTCGGTGCTGGTGCTGGACGGCGGCTATACCGTCTTCTGAGTCGTCTCGGTAGTATCCGCGCGCCCCACAGGTCGGGCCGAAGGACCCCGGCACAATTCCTTAACCCGGGTATGCAAATATGGCGTTGACGTGCTGCCAGCGGCGGCGGCACGACCGGGGTGGAGGTCCCTCATGTCGGAATTCTCGGTGCAGGCGTACAACGCGTGGTGGCAGGCCCGGCTCGATGCGTGGTCGCGGCTCGAGGAGGAAGCCGACCGACGAGTCAGGTCCGTCGATCCGGCTCGCGCCGCGGCGATGGCGGAGGCGATCGCGAAGGAACTCGACCTCCTGGCAACGGTTGAGCGCTACTGGGCCTATCCGGGCAAGGACGGTTTCCTGCGCGTCCAGGAGCTGTTTCGCACCGGCGGTCCGGTCGAGTTCGCCCGCGCCGTGGCGCAGGTCAAGCGGGTGCTCAGTGCCGACTACTCCTTCGGCGCTACGGAGATCGCCACGTCGGGTGATTCACAGGACTCGGTCCCGAGTGAACTCGGGGAGTTCCGGAATGGTGGCCAGCGCTACTTCGAGGTGTTGGTCGTCGAGCGGATGACGGCGGAGCAGGAGCGTGCGCTGCGCGAGGATCTGCGTCGCTGGCGCCGTCCCGACGAGGAGTTCATCTACGACATCGTCGTCGTCGGCAGCGGCGAAGAGGCCGTCGTGGCGATGTGGTTGAACCCGACGATCCAGGCTTGCGTCATCCGGCGGAGGTTCGGACACGCGTCGGCCAACGACTTGAGCCGGCTGTCCCAGTTCCTCGACCCAACGGTGCGAGAGCGCCTGGACCGGCACTCGCCGCACGAGCGGGCGGAGATCTTGGCCAACGAATTGTCCAAGATCCGTCCTGAGCTCGATCTCTACCTGATGACCGAGGTCGGGGTCGAAGACGTGGCGGGCAGCATCAGCCCGAACTTCCGCCGGGTCTTCCATGCCCGCGACGGGCTGCTGGAACTGCATCTCAGCATCCTCGACGGGGTGGGGCATCGCTATCGCACTCCGTTCTTCGACGCGCTGCGCTCCTATGCTCACCGGCCCACCGGCTCCTTCCACGCCCTGCCGATCGGGCAAGGCAAGTCGGTGGTCAGTTCGCACTGGATCAAGGACATGGTCGACTTCTACGGCCTCAACATCTTCCTCGCCGAGACCTCGGCCACCGGTGGCGGACTCGACTCGCTGCTCGAGCCGACCGGCCCGCTGCGCGAAGCCCAGCTGCTCATGTCCGAGACCTTCGGCTCGGCTCGCTCCTACTTCGTCACCAACGGCACCTCAACGGCCAACAAGATCGTCGGTCAGGCCAATGTGGCGCCCGGCGACATCGTGCTGGTCGACCGCAACTGTCACCAGTCGCATCACTACGGGCTGATGCTCGCGGGCGCTCAGGTGAGCTACTTGGACGCGTACCCGCTGAACGAGTACGCGATGTACGGCGCTGTGCCGCTCGCCGAGATCAAGGGCAAGCTGCTCGCGCTGAAGAAGGCCGGCAAGCTCGACCGGGTCAAGATGCTGATGCTCACCAACTGCACCTTCGACGGCATCCTCTACGACGTGCAGCGGGTGATGGCGGAGTGCCTGGCGATCAAACCCGACCTGATCTTCCTCTGGGACGAGGCGTGGTTCGCGTTCGGTCGCTTCCACCCCGTGTATCGCACGCGGACGGCCATGCACTCGGCACGGCAGGTCGCAGAGGAACTGCGCAGCCCCGAGCTGCGGGAGCGCTACGAGAAGCAGGCGGCCGAACTCGGCACCGACCCCGACGACGAGACGATGCTGAACACCCGGCTGGTGCCCGACCCCGACCGGGCCCGGGTGCGGGTGTATGCGACCCAGTCGACGCACAAGACGCTCACCTCGCTGCGTCAAGGATCGATGATCCACATCTTCGACCAGGATTTCAGTGGCAAGGTCTCCGAGGCGTTCCACGAGGCGTACATGGCGCACACCTCCACCTCGCCGAACTACCAGATCCTCGCCTCGCTGGACATCGGTCGCCGACAGGCGGCGCTGGAGGGCTACGAGCTGGTGCAGAAGCAGCTGGAGTTCGCGATGCGACTGCGCGACGCGATCGACAACCACCCGCTGCTGAGCAAGTACATGCGCTGTCTCACCACGGCAGACCTGATCCCGGAGACATACCGGCCGTCGGGTATTGCCCAGCCGTTGCGCAGCGGTCTGCGCAACATGATCAGCGCGTGGGATCACGACGAGTTCGTGCTCGACCCGTCCCGGATCACCCTCTCGATCGGAGCCACCGGGATCGACGGCGCGACCTTCAAGAGTGAACAGCTGATGGACCGGTTCGGCATCCAGATCAACAAGACCTCGCGCAACACCGTGCTCTTCATGACGAACATCGGCACCTCGCGCAGCTCGGTGGCGTACCTGATCGAGGCGCTGGTCGCGATCGCTCGCGACCTCGACCGCGCGCGGGACGAGATGAGCCCCTCGGAGTTCGATGCCCATCGTCGGAAGGTGGCCCAGCTCACCGCCGCGTCGGCGCCGCTGCCGAACTTCGGTGGCTTCCATGACGACTTCCGGAGCTACTCCGACCCGTCGACGCCCGAGGGTGACATGCGCTCGGCGTTCTTCGGCACCTACGCCGACGACTCCTGCGAGTACGTGTTGCAGGCCGACCTCGAAGAACGTGTCCGGGCCGGCGAAAAGGTCGTCTCGGCCACCTTCGTCACGCCGTACCCGCCCGGATTCCCGGTCCTGGTGCCCGGTCAGGTGGTCACCGAGGACGTCCTCGAATTCATGGCGAGTCTCGACACCCCTGAGGTTCATGGCTACGAGGCAGAGGTCGGCTACCGGGTCTATCGGCCGTCTGCACTGCCCGGCGCGGCCTCGCGAGCCGAGTCCGCCGCTGAGTCGGCCGCCGACTCGACCGCAGCCGTGACGAACGGTCAGGCCGACAGCGGACCGGATGCCGACGCCGAATCCGCCGCGGCGCCCAAGGCCGCGCGAACCGGTCGGTCCCGCGCCGGCGCGGGAGCCAAGGCGGATCAGGGGAGCAAGAAGTAGCTACTGGTCGGCGGTCTCTTGCGCCTGCTTGGCCTGGTCGGCAGCCCAGGCCAGGTACGCCTTCTCCGCGACGGGCAGGGTCGGGAACAGCATGTCCTCACCGATCAGTTCGATCAGTCCGGCACGCTCCAGCGGGGTCCGCAGATCCTGCTTCATCCGGGCCAGTCCGAGGCGGATGCCACGCTCTGCCAGGTCGTCGTGGAGGGCCCGCAGCCCGTCGGTGGCGGAGATGTCGATCTCCACGTTGGCTTCGACATTGAGGATGAACCAGCGGACCGGGTGCTCGGGGTCGCCCTCGGTCTCCTTCTCGGCGGCCAGCACGGCTCGGCGCCGCAGATCGCCCACGTTGACGAAGAACAGCGGCGCGTCGTAGCGGTAGACGACCAGCCCGGGGAGCGTGGTCGCGTCATCGTAGTCGTCGACGTCGTGCATGCCCGCCATGCCTTCGACCCGGCCGAGCACGCCTTCGTGCGGGCGGGCGAGCCGCTGCACCATCTCCAGCAGTGACAGCGCGACGGCCAGGCCGACGCCGGCGAGGATGCCCAGCAGCACGGTGCCAAGGCAGGCGACGATGGCGAGCAGCAACTCGGCGGTACGGAACTTGGCCAGTCGCTTGATGTCTTGGATCGAGATCAGCTTGCTGGCGGCGTAGATCACCACCGCACCGAGGGCCGCTGACGGCAGGTGCTCCAGTAGCGGACCGGCGAAGAACAGCACTGCGATGATACAGAGGGCGGCTACGAGGGAGTAGACCTGGGTCTTGGCGCCGGAGGCGATCGCGAGTGCGGTGCGTGAGCCCGACGAGGACATCGGGAAGCCGCCGAACAGCCCGGTGGCGATGTGGACTCCGCCCAGCGCGACGAGCTCCTGCTGGGGATCGACGTCGGGTGCGGACTTCTCGCCGGGCTCGGTCTTGGGCTTGAAAGCACGCCCGATCAGGGTGTTGTCGCTGTAGGCGACCACGGCTACTCCCAGTCCGGCCAGCAGCAGGGTCTGCAGTTCGGTCCAGCTGATGATCGGCAGATGCGGAGTCGGTAGACCTACGGGGACCGGTCCGGTCTCGGCGACTCCGTGGGCGGGCAGGTCCAGCAGCACCGCTGCCACCGTGGCAGCGGCCACCGCGATCAGTGGACCCGGCCACCGCGGCCGGATGATCACGACCGCCAGCAGTAGCGCCAAGGTGCCGGCGGCGACGGCAAGGGTCGGCCAGTGGGTCTGGCCCACGACGGAGAAGAAGGACTGCAACTGGGCGACGATGGTTTCGCCTTCGACGTCGGTGCCGGTGACCCGGCCCAGCTGGCCGACCACCATCAGCACCGCGCCGCCGGCCAGATAGCCGACCAGCAACGGCTGGGACAACAGATCGGCGATGATGCCGAGCCGCAGCAACCGGGCGAGCAGACACCAGCCGGCGACGACCAGACACAGAGCCGAGCTGAGCACCACCGCGCGCTCCGGATCGCCGTCGGTCAGCGGTGCGATGGTGGCTCCGGCCAGCAGCGCCACGGTGGATTCCGGCCCGACCGAGAGCACCCGCGAGCCGCCGATGACCGCGTACACCACGCAGGCCGCGAGCGCGGTCCACAGGCCGACGACGGGCGGGACGTTGACGATGGCCGCGTACGCCATCACCTGCGGAACCAGGTAGGCGGCGACGGCGATCCCGGCGAAGCCGTCCAGTCGCAGCCAGCGGCGTCGATATCCGCGCAGGACGCCGACGCCGGGTGTGAGGGTGGGGAGGGTCTGCCACAGGGAGTGACGACCACTCGTATCCAACCGGTAGTCGATGTGGCGTCGTCGACGGATGGAATTCATCTGCTGTTCAAGTCCTTGTGGTTGACAGCGCTGAGAAAATACTCGGGCTTGTGGACGACGGCGGTCAAGGTCAGTTGCCCCTTTGTGGGTAGGCCGTAAGTCCCTCGATCGGGCACTGGTGACCAGACCCGAAACCGTCGGGCGGCGGGCGTACGCGCTGCGCTAAAGTGAGCGCATGCATCGCCGAGTGCTTCTTACCTAGCCGCGCAGTCGCAGGTCTGCGCGGCAGCCCCTCGCGCCGAAGTCGGCCGGAGGGGCTTTTTCATGCCCGATGACCCTGGGCAGGGGAGCACGACGTACGAGGAGAGAGATGACGGAGCAGAACGTGGTTGAGCCAGTCACTACTGAGCGACGCTACGATCCGGTCGCTGCGCAGCAGCGCTGGCAGGAGTATTGGGCGACCGAGCAGACGTTCGTGCCCGCCGACGACGGCAGCCGCGAGCGGCGCTACGTGCTGGACATGTTCCCCTATCCCTCCGGTGACCTGCACATGGGTCATGCGGAAGCGTTCGTGATGGCCGATGTCATCGCCCGGCACCTGAAGCTGCAGGGCTACGACGTGCTGCATCCGATCGGCTGGGACTCCTTCGGGCTGCCCGCGGAGAACGCGGCGATCAAGAACAACTCCCATCCGGCGGAGTGGACCTATCGCAACATCGAGACCCAGGCGACGTCGTTCAAGCGGTACGGACTGAGCTTCGACTGGAGCCGCCGGCTGCACACCTCCGATCCGGAGTACTACCGCTGGACCCAGTGGCTGTTCCTGAAGTTCCGCGAGCGCGGGCTGGCCTACCGCAAGGCCTCCTACGTCAACTGGTGCCCGAACGATCAGACCGTGCTGGCCAACGAACAGGTCGTCAACGGTGCCTGTGAGCGGTGCGGGGCGATCGTCACCAAGCGGCAGCTGACCCAGTGGTACTTCAAGACCACCGAGTACGCGCAGCGGCTGCTGGAGGACATGGACGACCTGGAGGGCGGCTGGCCCGATCGGGTGCTGGCCATGCAGCGCAACTGGATCGGCCGGTCCGAGGGCGCGTACGTCGACTTCGAGATCGACGGCATCGACGATCCGGTGACGGTGTTCACCACGCGCCCCGACACGCTGTACGGAGCGGCCTTCTTCGTGGTCGCGCCCGAGAGTGAGCTGGCTTCCCGGATCGTCTCCGACGAGCAGCGCGCGGAGTTCGAGGCGTATCTGGAGCAGGTGAAGAAGGCCACCGAGATCGAGCGTCAGTCGACCGAGCGGCCCAAGACCGGTGTCTTCCTGGGCGTCCATGCGACCAACCCGGTGAACAACGAGCGGATCCCGGTCTATGCCGCCGACTATGTGCTGGCCGACTACGGCACCGGTGCGGTGATGGCCGTGCCGGCGCACGATCAGCGTGACCTGGACTTCGCGAAGGCGTACGGGCTGACCGTTCGCGAGGTGATCTCGACCGGCGAACCGGACCCCGCGGAGTCCGGGATCGCCACGCCGGGCGACGGTACCTATGTGAACTCCGGGCCGCTGGACGGGCTGACCGACAAGGCCAGCGGTGTGGCCACCATCATCGGCCAGTTGGAGGAGGCCGGGGTCGGCAAGGGCGCGGTCACCTATCGGCTGCGCGACTGGCTGCTGAGCCGGCAGCGCTACTGGGGCGCGCCGATCCCGATCATCCACTGCGACTCCTGCGGCGAGGTCGCCGTGCCGGACGACCAGCTGCCGGTCGAGCTGCCGCCACTGACCGGAGCGGCGCTGGCGCCGAAGGGGATCTCCCCGCTGGCGTCGGCCACCGACTGGGTGAACGTCAGCTGCCCGACCTGCGGCGGCGCGGCCCGGCGGGACACCGACACGATGGACACCTTCGTGGACTCGTCGTGGTATTTCTTCCGCTATTGCTCTCCGGGCGATGTCGACGGACCGTTCGACCCCGAGGACGTACGCCGCTGGATGCCGGTCGCGCAGTATGTCGGCGGCGTCGAGCACGCCATCCTGCACCTGCTGTACATGCGGTTCTTCACCAAGGTGCTGCACGACATGGGCATGGTGGACTTCGACGAGCCGATGCGGCGGCTGCTGAACCAGGGCCAGGTCATCAACCAGGGCAAGTCGATGAGCAAGTCGCTGGGCAACGGCGTCGACCTGGGCGAGCAGATCGACCTGTACGGCGTGGATGCCGTCCGGCTGACCGTGGTCTTCGCCGGCCCGCCGGAGGAGGACATCGACTGGGCCGACGTCTCACCGGGCGGCTCGGCGAAGTTCTTGCAGCGGGCGTATCGGCTGGCCTGCGATGTCACCTCGTCACCGGGAGTGGAGTTCGCCGACGGCGACGCAAACCTGCGGTCGACCACCCACAAGCTGCTGACCGAGATCGACGACTGCATGGCGGGCCAGCGGTTCAACGTGTTGGTGGCGCGGGTGATGGAGCTGGTGAACGCGGCCCGCAAGGCGGTCGACTCCGGTGTCGGTCCGGCGGATCCGGCGGTCCGCGAGGCGGCCGAGGTCGTCACGATCGTGCTGAGCCTGGTGGCGCCGTATGTGGCCGAGGAGATGTGGGAGGCCCTGGGCCATGCGCCGTCGGTGGCGAATGCGACCTGGCCCCAGGCCGATCCGTCGCTGCTGATCACCGAGGCGGTGACCTGCGTGGTCCAGGTGCAGGGCAAGGTGCGGGCTCGGTTGGAGGTGTCGCCCGACATCGCCGAGGACGAGCTGCGCGAGCTGGCCCTGTCCGCCGACGGCGTGGTCCGCAGCCTGGCCGGCCGGGACATCGCGAAGGTGATCATCCGCGCCCCCAAGCTCGTCAGCATCGTGCCGGGGAAATAGGTCTCACACCGTGACGCGAACACTGCTCCTGCTGCGGCATGCGGAGGCGGAGGCTACTCGGCCCGGGTTCCGGGACCGGGACCGCCGACTGACGGAGCACGGGCGTACCCAGGCCGAGGCGGTGGGGGACGCGATCCGCGCCGAGGGGTGGAGCGTCGACCACGTGTGCTGCTCCTCGGCGGTACGGACGCGCGAAACGCTGGCGGGTCTGGAGTTGGGCGATCCGGAACCGGGGAAGGGACCGACGGTCGAGGTGATCGACGGCCTCTACAACGCGGGCAGCGACAGCATCGTCGAGCTGATCGAAACGCTGCCGGACACCGTCGGTTGCGCACTCGTGGTCGGTCATGCCCCAGGGGTCCCCGGCGTGCTGTGGGACTTGGTCGATCAGACCAGCGCCGACCCTGTGGCCTGGTCGCTGGTTGCGGGCCGATTCCCGCCGGCGACGCTGGTTGCGCTCACGGTCGACGACTGGTCCGGGCTCTCGGACGCGCGACTGATCCGCGCCTTCTCCTCCTGACAGATCGGAAGATTCGGCTGTTGTCTAGCCGGTGCCGGCGATCACCGCGCGGACGCCGAGATGGTCGGTACCGGGCACCAGGAAGGTCTCGAACGACGTCGCGGTGAGCTTGTCGTTGACCAGGATGTGGTCGATGCCGATCAGGGGTGGGAACCGGCGGTCCGCGGGATAGGTCCGGACGAAGCCGGCACCGGCCAGGTTGGCGGCGCTGTGCCACCCGTCGGCATAGAGCTCGCGCATCGGCTTGTGGTCGTCGACGGCGTTGAAGTCGCCGGCGACAACAGTCGGTTGGTCGTCCTGCCGCTGCAGCCAGGTGTGCAGCTCGGTGTGCTCGGTGGTCCACATCCCAGGTCCGCAGTAGGGATTGCATGGGTGCACGGAGACCATCCGCACCGGACCCAGTTGCGGTGTATTGACGATGGCCGACCACTGCTGGAACGAGCTCGCCGGCAGTGCCTCGGTTGAGGTGATCGGATCGCGCGAGAAGATCACCGATCCGCTGTCGTATTGCAGGGCGGCCCCGACGGCGTGCGGGAAGTCCCTGCGGAAACTCTCCGGCAAGGCCTGCACCCATTCCGGGGTCGCTTCGACGAACAGGGCGACGTCGGCTCCGGCGGCTTGGGCGGCGACCTGCTCCGGGCTGGCGCCACCGTGCCTGACATTGAGGCTGACGACGGTCACCGGTTCGGTACGCGCCGCACTGCTGGTGGGAACGAAAGCGGGGCCTTCCCAGACAACTGACGTCAGCAGGCCGGCGATTGTCACGAGAGCGAGCAGCAGCAGACTCACTCGGGCGAGGACATGGCTGCGACGAGCGCGTACGGCGGCGATGGTCGAGAACAGCACCGCCGGGAGCCAGAACAGCAGTCCGTATGGGATGAAGGATGCCAGCAGGGCTGGAACCCCGTCGGCTGGTGGGAAGATCCGCAGGCCGCTGGCTACGCCGGCCGGGATCGTCGAGAGCAGCCCGAATACGACCAACGTGCCTTGTCCGGGCCGCACTCCAGTTGATCCGTGCCACACCCGGCCAGCAGGGTCGGGCCGGGTGGCGCCGACGGCGGGGGAACGGCCGCTCACCGGCTACGCCTGGGGGCTTTTGGATTCGTGTGCACCATCTTGATCTGAGCCGGGTGCGGCGGATATTCGCTCTCCGAGCGTTCATCGGTGTCTCGCCAACCGCGACTGCGATAGAAGCCACGCGCCGTCAGATTGTCCTCGAGCACCCATAGGGAGAGTTCAGGCGCGCCACCGAACATCAACTCCTCGGTGGCGTACTGCAGCAGCAACGAGCCGTGCCCTTGGTGTGCGTACTGCGGCGACACCGCCATCTGTCGCAGGAAACCGTCGCCGTCCCAGGCCACCAGACCGACTGGTTTGCCGTATTCCTCCAGGATGCGGATGCGTATCCGCCGATCGCGGAGCAACCGACGCCAACGGCGCCGGACCTGATCGGTGGGAAATGCGTGCTTCGACGGGTCGAAGATGTGCTTCAAGGCGGACTCGTTCGCGGCGCGCTCGATGGAGGTGAGCAGATCGAGGTCGGACTGTCGCGCCCGGCGGATCGTGATGCCGGTCTGCTCGTCCTCCAGTGGTGGGTCGAAACGATCCTGTAGCTGCTCGAGTTCGGCGACGACCGCGTCTGCTCTGGTGATGCGACCTTTGCGGGCGGCCGATTTGGACTTCTGGACGCACCAGGCCTCGGTGCGAATGTCCTCGGTGCCGAGGATCAGCCCGTTTTCCCCAGGGGCGATGACGGTCAAATCCTGCCAGTCGAGGTGGGCCGGACGACCCGGGTTGACCACCTCGATGCCGTTGGGGCTCGCGACGAGACGGGGATGCAGACCGAACCGCCAGCCGTAGAGCACTGCGCCGGCGGCGAGCAAC
Source organism: Microlunatus sp. (assembly GCA_047605905.1). Classification (GTDB taxonomy): domain Bacteria; phylum Actinomycetota; class Actinomycetes; order Propionibacteriales; family Propionibacteriaceae; genus Microlunatus. The sequence goes on along the minus strand of JASGEZ010000183.1, from coordinate 1,856 downwards.
ACAAGGAAGACGGCGATGAGTGGCTCACCGGCCCGCAGCCAAGCCACGACGGCCAGAACCGGAACACCTAGACCAGCGGTCAGGACGAAGATCCAGACCACGGCCAGGGTCGTTGCCGACGCACGCCAGACACGTCGGGTCCGGACGGCCATGCTGGTGTCTCCTCGTGTCCGTGCCTGACTGATACCGCTCCGCTGGCCTAGGGTTGCGCCATGTCCGGCGTAGTGGTGGTCACAGACTCTACGTCGTCTTTGGTGCCGTCGGTCGCCAACGAGGCAGGACTGGTGGTCGTACCGCTGCAGATCATCGTCGACGGATGGAGCCGACCGGAGTCGTTTCATTTGGATCTCGGATCGATGGCCCCGGGTGCGGTCGCGGCTGCTTTGCGGGAGGGTCGCTCCGTGTCGACCTCGCGCCCGGCACCAGAAGCGTTCGCCAGCGCGTACGAGTCCATCGCGGTCGCCGGTGCCTCGGCGATCGTGTCGGTGCACCTGAGCGCGGGGATCTCTGGTACGTGTGATGCCGCCATGACCGCGGCACGGTCGGCATCGCTGCCGGTGATCGTGGTGGATTCGAGGACGGTCGCCCCGGCCTGCGGATTCGCGGCGTTGGCGGCCGCGTCGGTTGCCCGAGCGGGCGGCACACCGGAAGAGGTGGCACAGACGGCGCGCCGCCGGGCGGCCGCCGCGTCGACCTGGTTCTGTGTGGAGAATCTGGACTATCTACGGCGTGGCGGGCGGATCGGCGCGGCGCAGGCGATGCTCGGCTCGGCGCTCGCGGTGAAACCGTTGCTGACGGTGACGGACGGCAAGATCGCACCGCTCGAGCGGGTACGGACCATGTCGCGGGCGCTCGGTCGACTCGAGCAGCTGGGGATCAGCGCGTTGGACGAACTGGACGGCCCGGGAGCTGATGTCGCGGTGGTGCACCTGGACAACAGGTCTGCGGCGGATCGGTTGGCGCGAGCGCTCGCCGGGCATGCCGTGCTGGCTGCGGGAGGAGTCACCGTATCGGAGGTCAGCGCCGTGCTCGGTGTGCATTGCGGGCCGGGGACTGTCGGCCTGGTGGTGTCGCCGCGGATCTGAGCCAAGTCAGTCGAGGGTTGTCCACAGGCTGAAAGCGACCTCGAGTCTCATCCACAGGCGTGCGGCGAGCCCGTACGAGGCGGGGTCGACGTCCTTAGTGTCCGGGCATGGCGCGTCGTGAGCGGATGGATTCCGAGACCACCCGAGTGGTGGAGCAGCGGCTCCAGTGGCTGCTGCAGGAGAACGGTCCAACACCGGCGAGCGGCGCCCGAACCCCTCGGGCGCCCGATCCGGCGCCGGACGACGAGGAGAACGAGGCTCCGATCCCGCCGCGACGTGTTCCTCGCACCGTGTCGTCATCGAGAACGAGCATCGGAGGCGCGGGGGCCGTTGCCGCTGCCGCGAGTGCATTCGGCTCTTTCCGTCGACTGCATATGGTCATCGTTGCCACGATCGTGCTGTTGGGCATCCTGCTCGCTTGTTGGGCAGTGCTTCGGGCGCGACCGGTCGCCATCGCGGTCACACCGCCGGCGGTGGAGTCGACGACATCTGCTTCGAGGACGCCGGGTGCTGCGGGTCCGGGGCCTGCCGGTGATCCGGGCCCGTCGCCGAGTGCCACCGAACTGGTGGTGCACGTGCTGGGAGCGGTGAAGAAGCCCGGCGTCGTCAGGCTGCCCGACGGCAGCCGGGTTCAGGACGCACTGCGGAAGGCAGGTGGGTTGACCAGCAAGGCCGATCCGGGCGAACTCAATCTCGCTCAGCCGGTGGCGGACGGTCAGCAGATCGTGGTCGGCACGAAAGGCAAACCGAATGGTGAGGTCCGCGACGGCG
>JASGEZ010000182.1:0-11249 GCA_047605905.1 Microlunatus sp. | reverse complement strand
GTCAGATTCTGTGGTCGCCCGGGCAACCACAGAATCTGACAACTCGGCACTCACCCCTCAAACCGTTTGCATAACTTTGTCATCAATGGCATATTCATGCAGGTGTTGACGAGGGTAGCGGTGGCAGGGGCCACCGGGTACGCGGGCGGTGAGCTGCTCAGGCTGCTGCTGGCGCATCCGGAGGTCGAGATCGGGGCAGTGACGGCGAACGCGAGCGCCGGTCGCCGTCTCGGTGAGCTCCAACCGCAACTGGTGCCCTTGGCTGACCGGGAGGTGGCGCCGACCTCGGCCGAGACCTTGGCCGGTCACGATGTCGTCTTCCTTGCCCTGCCGCATGGTGCCTCGGCCCAGGTGGCCGAGCAGCTCGGCTCCGACACGGTGATCATCGACTGCGGCGCCGATTTCCGGCTCACGGATCCGGCTGCCTGGCAGCAGTTCTACGGCAGTGAGCACGCGGGCAGCTGGCCGTACGGCCTGCCGGAGCTGCCGGGGCAGCGGGAGAAGCTCGCGGGTGCGCGGCGGATCGCCGTACCCGGCTGCTATCCGACGACCTCCACCCTGGCGTTGCTCCCCGCGGTGACCGCCGGACTGACGGCGGCCGACGATGTGGTGATCGTCGCCGCCAGCGGACCGTCCGGTGCCGGGAAGTCGCTGAAGCCGCACTTGCTCGGCGCCGAGCTGATGGGGTCGGCGAGTGCGTACGGCGTCGGGGGCGTCCACCGGCACACACCCGAGATCATCCAGAATCTCGCCCGCTGCGGTGCCGACGCGCCGGTCATCTCCTTCACCCCGGTTCTGGTGCCGATGTCGCGGGGCATTCTGGCGACCTGCACCACACCGCTCACCGATCCGTCGCTGACCACCGAGCAGGCCTACCGGGCCTACGCCGACACGTACGCCGACGAACCGTTCGTGCACGTCCTGCCGCCCGGTCAGTGGCCGCAGACCCAGGCCACGCTCGGCGCCAACACCGTGCACGTCCAAGTGGCCGTCGACCAGGCGGCGGGCCGGTTGGTCGCTGTCGCTGCCCTGGACAATCTGACCAAGGGCACCGCGGGTGGCGCCGTTCAGTGCATGAACCTCGCGCTGGACTTGCCGGAGACGGCCGGTCTGCCGCTGGTGGGGGTCGCGCCATGAGCCAGTTGAGCGCACCGAGTGCTCCCAAGGCAGTCTCCTGGCAACTGACCCGGCATTGGGTCGAGGTTGGGATGGCGCAGTTGCCGCCGCATGACGCGGTACCGCGGTGGGCGCTGGACGACGACCACGAGACACCGTTCTGGAGTGTCACCCGCACCGAGGACGAGTTGTCGATCGTCTGTGCCTACGAAGCGTTGCCGGGCACGGTCACCGCTGTCGGCCCGTTCGCGGCATTCAGCATCGACGGCCCACTCGACCATTCGCTGATCGGCGTACTGGCCGGACTCACCGCGCCGCTGGCCGATGCCGGCATCTCCATCCTGGCCCAGTCCACCTTCGACACCGACTGGATTCTGGTGCCCGTCGCTCAAGCCGATGACGCGATCGAGGTCTGGAAAGCCGCCGGCCACGTCATCGAGACCGAGGAGGACTGATCATGAGTGTCACGCACCCCAAGGGCTTCTCGGCCCACGGGCTGACCGCAGGGCTAAAGGCCAGCGGCAAGTCCGATCTGGCACTAGTGCTCAACCACGGACCGCACAAGGCGGCTGCCGGGGTGTTCACCAGCAACCGGGTCTGCGCCGCACCAGTGCAGTGGTCCCGTCAGGTGCTCGCCGACAGTGCGCTGCAAGCCGTGATTCTCAACTCCGGGGGCGCCAATGCGTGCACCGGTCCGGAAGGTTTCGCCGACACGCATGCCACCGCCGAGCAGGTGGCAACCGCTCTCCAGTCCACCGGTCACGACGTCGGCGCGATCGATGTCGCGGTCTGCTCGACCGGACTGATCGGTGTCCGGCTGCCGATGGACAAGATCAGTGCGGCGATCCCGGATCTCGTACGCGGCCTGTCGGCCGACGGGGGTGCGCTCGCCGCGGAAGCGATCATGACCACCGACACCGTCGCCAAACAGGCCACGGCGATCCGCGACGGCTGGTCGGTCGGCGGCATGGCCAAGGGCGCGGCCATGCTGGCTCCCGGCCTGGCCACGATGCTCGTGGTGATCACCACCGACGCGGTGGTCGACGCCGCCACGCTGCACGATCAGCTGGCGGCGGCGACCCAGGTGAGCTTCGACCGGGTCGACAGTGACGGCTGCATGTCTACCAACGACACCGTGCTGCTGCTCAGCAGCGGAGCATCGGGCATCGCGCCCACCTCGGCCGAGTTGGTCTCAGCCATCACCGAGGTCTGTCTGGAGCTCGCGCTGCAGCTGGTCGCCGATGCCGAGGGCTCCAGCCACACCATCACGATCGACGTCGTCAACGCCGCCTCGACCGCCGATGCCGTCGAGGTGGGCAAGAGTATTGCCCGCAACAACCTGTTCAAATGCGCGGTCTTCGGCAACGACCCCAACTGGGGTCGGGTGCTGTCCGCGGTCGGCACGACGTCGGCGGTCTTCGAGCCGGATCAGCTCGACGTGTCCTTCAACGGCGTACAGGTCTGCCGGTCCGGCGGCATCGGCGAACCCCGTGAGCTGGTCGATCTGAACGACCGCCAAGTCTCAGTTGTGGTCGACCTGCATGCCGGTGATCGACGCGCGACGATCTGGACCACCGACCTGACCTACGACTACGTACGAGAGAACGCCGAGTACTCCACATGATCACTCGTCAGCCCCAGAACCTCACCCTGGTAGAGAAGGCATCCATCCTGACCGAGGCGCTCCCTTGGTTGGAGACGTACGCCGGCAAGATCGTCGTGATCAAGTACGGCGGCAACGCGATGGTCGACGAGGAGTTGAAGCGCGCTTTCGCCACCGACATCGTCTTCATGAAGCGGTGCGGCGTCCATCCGGTCGTCGTGCACGGCGGCGGTCCGCAGATCTCCCGGATGCTCAAGCGGCTCAACATCGCTTCTGAGTTCCGCGGCGGCTTGCGGGTTACCAGCCCCGAGGCGATGGAGGTCGTCCGGATGGTGCTCGTCGGTCAGGTCGGCCGGGAGCTGGTCGGGCTGATCAACCAACACAGCAGCCTGGCGGTGGGCATGTCGGGCGAGGACGGCGGGCTGTTCGTCGCCGAGCGCCGCGGCACGGTCATCGACGGCGAAGAGGTCGACCTGGGGCTGGTCGGCGATGTGGTCGCGGTCAATACCGAGGCCATCGAGGGACTGATCGGCGCCGGCCGGATCCCGGTGGTCGCCAGCATCGCGCCGAACATCCAGGGCGAGGTGCACAACGTGAACGCCGACACAGCGGCGGCCGCGTTGGCCGTCGCGCTGGGGGCGGAGCGGCTGGTGGTGCTCACCGATGTCGAGGGCCTGTACGCGGACTGGCCGAACAGCGACTCGATCATCAAGGAGCTGTCGGCCTCGGAACTGCGCGAGCTGATGCCCACCCTGGAGTCGGGCATGATCCCCAAGATGGAGGCTTGTCTGCGGGCGGTCGAAGGCGGACTGACCCGGGCCACGGTGACCGACGGCCGGGTGCCGCATGCCCTGCTGCTGGAGATCTTCACCAACGCCGGCATCGGCACCATGGTCACCCAGGACGGACTGATCCGGCTCGGCAGCCGGGTGTTCTCGGCCGCCGAAGGCATCCCGCCGCATGAACTGGCGAACGGAGAATTCGGCGAACTGCCGATCCTGCCGACGCACCAGGATTCGGCGGCGGCAACCTCGGGAGGCGGCGCATGAGCACCGAAGTCGCGCAGGAGCTGGTCGGTCACCAGACCGATGGCTCGACAGTCGTGCTCGAGCGCTACCAGCACACGCTGATGAACACCTTCGGCACTCCGAAGCGGGTCTTCGTCCGCGGCGAGGGCCCGTACGTCTGGGACGCCGACGGCCGCAAGCACCTCGATCTGCTGTCCGGGCTGGCGGTCACCGCGCTCGGTCACGCGCATCCGGCGGTGTTGTCGGCGATCACCAGCCAGCTGTCCACACTGGGTCACGTCTCGAACTTCTTCGCCACCCCGGCCCAGGTCGCGCTGGCCGAACGGCTCACCGCCATGGTGGGCGCTCCGGGTGAGGCGAAGGTGTTCTTCACCAACTCCGGCACCGAGGCCAACGAGGCGGCCTTCAAGCTCACCCGCGCCACCGGCCGGACCAAGATCGTCGCAGCCGAGGGCTCCTTCCACGGCCGGACCATGGGTGCGCTGTCGATCACCCACAACCCCAAGTACCGGGAGCCGTTCGAGCCGCTGCCCGGCGACGTCACCTTCGTCCCGTACGGCGACAGCGATGCCCTGGCCGCGGCGGTCGACGACGACACCGCAGCGGTCGTACTCGAGCCGATTCAGGGGGAGAACGGCATCGTCGTGCCGCCGGACGGCTATCTGACCGAAGCTCGCTTGATCTGCGACCAGCACGGCGCCCTGCTGTGGCTCGACGAGGTGCAGACCGGGATGGGCCGGACCGGCAGCTGGCTGGTGCACACCGACCAGGGCGTCCACGCCGATGTGGTGACCCTCGCCAAGGGACTCGGCAACGGCTTCCCGATCGGCGCCTGTCTGGCGCTCGGCCGGGCGGCGAGCCTGCTCGGTCCCGGCAGTCACGGCAGCACCTTCGGCGGCAATCCGGTTGCCGCTATCGCCGGACTGGCGGTGATCGCGGTGATCGAGCGGGATGGCCTGCTGGAACAGGCGACCGTGCTGGGGGACCGGCTTGCGGAGACGATCACCGCGCTCGACCATCCGTTGATCACCGGGGTACGCGGTCGCGGACTGCTGCGTGGCGTCACCCTCGCCGAGCCGGTGGCGGCACAGGTCGCCGATGCCGCCCTCGATGCCGGTTTCATCATCAATGCGCCGCGGCCGAACGTGCTGCGACTGGCGCCGCCTTTGATCATCACCGCCGAGCAGCTGGACAGCTTCACCGCGACCCTGCCGGAGTTGCTGGGCCGGGTCCGGCCCACTTCCTGACGACCGACGAGAGAAGACCCGTGTTGAGACACTTCCTGGCCGATGACGACCTGAGTCCGGGTGAGCAGGCGCAGGTCCTGGCCCTTGCCAGCAAGATGAAGGCAGACCCGTACGGGTTCAAGCCGCTCGCCGGCCCGCGCTGCATCGCGGTCATGTTCGACAAGCCGACGCTGCGAACGCAGAGTTCCTTCGCGGCCGGGATCGCCGAACTCGGTGGCTACCCGATGATCGTCGACGCTCGCCTGGCCGGCATCGGTCAACGCGAGTCGGTGGCCGATGTCGCACGGGTGCTGGGCCGGCAGTCGGTGGCGATCGTCTGGCGTACCTTCGCTCAGTCGAGGCTGGAGGAGATGGCCGAGTGCTCGCAGGTACCGACCATCAATGCGCTGACCGACAGCTATCACCCCTGCCAGATCCTCGCCGATCTGATGACCGTCCAGGAGCGGCTGGGTCAGCTGGCCGGGGTGAGTTTCGCGTACGTCGGAGACGGCGCGAACAACATGGCGCACTCCTATCTGCTCGGTGGCGTCTCCGCGGGCATGCATGTCCGGATCGGTGCTCCCAACGGTTTCCATCCCGATCCTGAGGTGCTGGCCCGGGCCGAGGCGATCGCCGCCCAGACCGGTGGCAGCATCGCGGTGAGCGACTCCGCTGCCGAGGCGGTGACTGGCTGCCAGGCCGTGGCCACCGACACCTGGGTGTCGATGGGGCAGGAGAGCACCGGACGCGAGTCGGTCTTCGTGCCGTACGGCGTCACGTCCGAGCTGATGACCCATGCCGACCCCGAGGCGCTCTTCCTGCACTGCCTGCCGGCCTACCGGGGCAAGGAGGTCGCCGCCGAGGTGATCGACGGCCCGCAGTCGGTGGTCTGGGACGAGGCCGAGAACCGGCGGCACGTACAGAAGGCCGTGCTGGCGTTCCTCGACGCGGCCTCCCGGGGTGAAGAGGTCCAGTGGTGAGGCGACGATGACGAGTTCCGGAGCCCGCGCACCGATCACCAAGACCGCACGCCAGGCGAGGATCATCGCGATCCTGGAGCAGCAGCCCGTACGGTCGCAGTCCGAGTTGGCGGAACTGCTGGCCACCGAGCAGCTCCAGGTCACCCAGGGCACCCTGTCGCGTGACTTGGTCGAGATCGGCGCGCTGCGGGTCCGGGGCAACGACGGGCATCTGGTGTACGCAGTTCCGGGCGACGGTGGCGACCGCACCCCGCAGACGGGGGAGTTCGCCACCTTCGAGAGCCGGCTGACCCGGCTGTGCAGCGAGGTCTTGGTGTCGGCCGAGGCCTCGGCCAACCTGGTCGTGTTGCGGACACCGCCGGGTGCCGCCCAGTACTTCGCCTCCGCCATCGACCGGGTTGCTTGGGACTCCATCCTGGGCACCATCGCCGGCGACGACACGATCCTGCTGATCACCCGCGACCCCGCCGGCGGCGACGCCATCGCCGCTCGTTTCCTGGAAATGAGCCAGGGTGGCCGCCGACCTGACACCGCCTGACTGCTTCCACCCCGCCGCCCGCCCCTCTGACCCGGCCAGCCAGACCACGTACCCTCTACTCGCGTCTCATCCGCGCGCCCAGCCCCGATTTCTGTCGAGGTAGCCACATCAGATGTGGCTACCTCGACAGAAATCGGGTTGATTACCGATTGCCGATCATCCAACCCGAGGAAGCAATACCGTGACCGATTCGACGCCGAGCGACTCCGCCGATCAGGACGGGCCGGGCGAGCACGAAGTGACCCTCGAGCACGAGGGGCGGCTGTGGGGTGGCCGGTTCCTGGGCGGTCCGGCGGAGGCGATGTTCGCGCTCAGCCAGTCGACCCAGTTCGACTGGCGGCTTGCTCGCTACGACCTGGACGGCTCCCGAGCTCACGCGCGGGTACTGCATCGGGCGGGTCTGCTGACCGACGAGGAACTGGCCGGCATGCTCGAAGGGCTCGATTCCCTGGGGGCCGACGTGGCCTCTGGTGACTTCGTTGCCGCGTCGACCGATGAGGATGTGCACGGTGCGCTGGAACGAGGGCTGATCGAACGGGTCGGTCCCGAACTCGGCGGACGGTTGCGTGCCGGACGGTCCCGGAACGACCAGATCGCCACCTTGATCCGGCTCTATCTGCGACACGCTCTGCGTGACATCGCGCACGAGGTGCACGGCGTCGTCGACGCTCTCTACGAGCAGGCGCGCGCGCATCTCGGAGCCCCGATGCCCGGACGTACGCACTTGCAGCACGCCCAGCCCGTGCTGCTGTCGCATCACCTCCTCGCGCATGCGTGGCCGCTGCTGCGCGACACCGACCGGATCCGCGATCTCGACCGCCGCCTGGCCATCAGTCCGTACGGCTCCGCCGCGCTGGCCGGGACCTCGCTGGGACTGGATCCGCGGTACGTGGCCGGGCTGCTGGGCTTCGAGGGCAGCGTCGCCAACTCGATCGACGGGACCGCCGCTCGCGACCTGGTGGCCGAGGCGTGCTTCGTGCTGGCACAGATCGCAGTCGACCTCTCCCGGATCGGCGAGGAGGTCATCCTCTGGTCGACGCACGAGTTCGGCTTCGTCAAGCTCGCCGACGCCTGGTCGACCGGGTCGTCGATCATGCCGCAGAAGAAGAATCCGGACGTCGCCGAGTTGGCCCGAGGCAAGGCCGGCCGGCTGATCGGCAATCTGTCCGGCCTGCTGGCCACCTTGAAGGGACTTCCGCTCGCGTACAACCGAGATCTGCAGGAGGACAAGGAGCCGGTCTTCGACTCCGTCGATCAACTGCTGGTGCTCACGCCGGCCATGGCCGGTCTGATCGGCACGCTCACCTTCGACACCGACCGGCTGGCCGAGCTGGCCCCGCGAGGCTTCTCGTTGGCCACCGACGTCGCCGACTGGCTGGTCCGGCAGCGCGTTCCGTTCGCCGAGGCGCACGACATCGCCGGGGCGGCGGTCCGCTACTGCGAGCAGCAGGGCATCGAACTGTCCGAGCTGACACCCGAACAGCTACCCGAGATCTCCAGCCAGCTGCAGCCGGCCGTGCTGGAGGTGTTGACGGTGCAGGGCTCGATCGACAGCCGGGACGGTCGCGGTGGCACGGCCACGGCCCGCGTGGAGGAGCAGCTCAACGAGGTGTGGGAAGGACTCGACGAGCTGACGACCTGGCTCACCGTCCCGATCGACGGCAGCACCGCGGCGGCGGAGGCTGCGGTCACCCCGGCCGAATACTTCTGGTCGGCAGAGGCCGACGACCAGTAAGGTCTGAGCCGGACGGTGGCAGACCGGCAGATGGAACCGAAGGGATGGCAGGACGCAGTGAGTGACGTCTTCGACGAGCTGAAGTGGCGAGGCCTGGTGGCGAACTCCACCGACGAGGCCGCGCTGATCGAGCACCTCGAGGCGGGACCCCTCACCTTCTATGTGGGATTCGATCCGACCGCGCCCAGCATCCACATGGGCAACCTGGTTCAGCTGATGGTCGCCCGGGCGCTGCAACGGGCCGGTCACCGCCCGCTGATCCTGGTCGGCGGGTCCACTGGACTGATCGGTGACCCCAAGCCGACGAGCGAGCGGACGCTCAACAGCAAGGAGACCGTTGCGGGCTGGGTGGCGCGGATCCAACGCCAGGTCTCGCATCTCCTGGATTTCGACGGGCCCAACGGGGCCCGGCTGGTGAACAACCTGGACTGGACAGCAGGCATGTCCGTCCTGGACTTCCTCCGCGACATCGGCAAGCACTTCCCGGTCAACCGGATGCTCGCCCGCGAGGTGGTGAAGGCGAGACTGGAGGACGGGATCTCCTACACCGAGTTCTCCTACGTGCTGCTGCAGTCGATGGACTACCTGGAGTTGCACCGGGCGTACGGCTGCACGCTCCAGTTCGGCGGCAGCGACCAGTGGGGCAACATCACCGCCGGAGTGGAACTGGTTCGGCGCTCCGACGGCGGACACGTGCACGCGATGGCGACACCGTTGCTGACGAAGGCGGACGGGACGAAGTTCGGCAAGACCGAATCCGGCACTGTCTGGCTCGATCCCGAGATGACCTCGCCGTACGCGTTCCACCAGTTCTTCCTGAATGCCGAGGACACCAAGGTGATCGAATACCTGAAGGTGTTCAGCGAGAGGCCCCGGGACGAGATCGAGGAACTGACACGGCAGACGGAGGAGGCACCGCATCTGCGAGCTGCCCAGCGAGCGTTGGCGGACGACATCACCGCACTGGTGCACTCGCCGGCCGAACGTGATGCGGCGGTCTCGGCGGCGGCCGCCCTGTTCGGGCGCTCCGAGTTGACCGATCTCTCGGAGTCGACCCTCGCGAGTGTGGTCGCCGAGCTGGACGGGTCCACGCTGGCAGCGGGTCCGGATCTCCCGGCTGTCGTCGATGTCCTGACCGCGAGTGGAGTGGTGGCGAGCAAGTCGGCCGCTCGGCGAGCGATCAGTGAGGGTGGCGCGTACCTGAACAACACCCGGGTCAGTGACCCGGACGCACGGCTGAGCACGACCGATCTGCTGCACGATCGGTACGTGATCACCCGCCGGGGGAAGCGAACCGTGGGTGCGGTGGAACTGACCCGTGGTTAGCCCTGCGGGGGGTCTCCGAGCCTGTGACGACGGTCACAATGAGGCGATTTGACTCCCCCCCAGGCAGGGGCGTAAAGTTCTCTGAGCCTTGAGGGGTGCGGGACGCGGCAAGGGGGAGACTCCAAGCAGCGGCCGACCTGATGGGAACCCAAACCACACCAAGCAACTCTTGGTCTCGCGCGCTCTGAAACACGACGACGGGAACGAGGGACGCGAGGCATGAGCTGGGGCCAGGAGCGAGATCGCGGAGTTTGACAGCGGGCAAGAACCTGGTAGAGTTGGGCAGGTTGTCTCCGAAGCAGGATCTTGAAAAAGATAAGGCCTCGAAATGACAACTCAGGGCCAAAACTCGGATTTGACTCCGAGCAAGGAACTGATAAAGTAAGAAACGAGTTACAAAGCGCAGAAATCGGGTCACCGAATAACCGCCGAGAAACTCAAAAAATAGCTAGCAAGCGGATTTGACTCCAGCGAAACTAGCGAATAAAGTAAGTCGAGTAAGCCCCAAGCGGGAGTCTAAAAGACAAACGCGCGGTGTGCACCCGAAACTTGAGAACTCAACAGCGTGCTTAAAAGTCAATGCCAAATATGCACTAAAAAACCCCGTGCTCAGGCATCAACACTAACAACGAACCTCATCTCGAGGGGGAGTTGGTTGAAGTTTGAGTTCGGATTTCTTTGAGATTGATTGACAAGATCCAGCATGGATCTGGTCAGCGATCGAACTAGTTGAGACGACAAAGCACCGAGCCTTAGCGCGAGGTGAGTCGATATTTTTCAACGGAGAGTTTGATCCTGGCTCAGGACGAACGCTGGCGGCGTGCTTAACACATGCAAGTCGAACGGTGATGAAGAGCTTGCTCTTCTGATCAGTGGCGAACGGGTGAGTAACACGTGAGCAACCTACCCTTGACTCTGGGATAACAGTTGGAAACAGCTGCTAATACCGGATACGACCTCGACCGACATCAGTTGAGGTGGAAAGTTCTGGCGGTCAAGGATGGGCTCGCGGCCTATCAGCTAGTTGGTGAGGTAACGGCTCACCAAGGCGTCGACGGGTAGCCGGCCTGAGAGGGCGACCGGCCACACTGGGACTGAGATACGGCCCAGACTCCTACGGGAGGCAGCAGTGGGGAATATTGCGCAATGGGCGAAAGCCTGACGCAGCAACGCCGCGTGCGGGATGACGGCCTTCGGGTTGTAAACCGCTTTCAGCAGGGACGAAACTGACGGTACCTGCAGAAGAAGCACCGGCTAACTACGTGCCAGCAGCCGCGGTGATACGTAGGGTCCGAGCGTTGTCCGGAATTATTGGGCGTAAAGGGCTTGTAGGCGGTTTGTCACGTCGGAAGTGAAAACTCAGGGCTTAACCCTGAGCCTGCTTCCGATACGGGCAAACTAGAGGAATGCAGGGGAGAATGGAATTCCTGGTGGAGCGGTGGAATGCGCAGATATCAGGAGGAACACCAGTGGCGAAGGCGGTTCTCTGGGCATTTCCTGACGCTGAGAAGCGAAAGCGTGGGGAGCAAACAGGCTTAGATACCCTGGTAGTCCACGCCGTAAACGGTGGGCACTAGGTGTGGGGCTCATTCCACGAGTTCCGTGCCGTAGCTAACGCATTAAGTGCCCCGCCTGGGGAGTACGGCCGCAAGGCTAAAACTCAAAGGAATTGACGGGGGCCCGCACAAGCGGCGGAG
>JASGEZ010000181.1:0-28750 GCA_047605905.1 Microlunatus sp. | reverse complement strand
TGCCCAGGTTCAGGGGGTCCTGGTCCTCGAACATCTGATAGAGGGTGTCCAGTCCGGACTCGCCGTCCGCGAGCAGGTCCAGCACCGCCTCGACCTCGGCCACCTCAGTCTCGAGTTCGGTGTCCTGGTTGCCCTCGGCATCGCCCCGGTCTTCCTCGTCGGCCTCGGCGATCTCGACCGACGTGACCTCGATCTCGGTGATCTCGAGTCTGGTGACGGTGGCCTCGGCCCGTTCGGTCTCAGGCTCCGTCGGTGGCGCCACGGGCACATCCTGGACCAGCCGGACCAGTGCCAACTCGTCGCTGAGGTCGACGGTCGGCTCGGCACCTTCCTCGTACCCCTCGACGAGCGAGCCAGGGCCGCTGCCAGGCCGGGCATCGCCCAGGATCCAGCGACCTTCGTCATTGCCGGCGACCGAGTAGCGGCCGGGCAGGTCGAAGAAGAACTGGGCCTGATGCGGCGTACCGTCCGCGTCGTAGTCGGCGGTCACCGACCACCGGCCGTCCTCGAGGCGGAAGGAGTCCCAGCGTACGGAGTCCGCGTCGATCCCACGACTGAGCAGCCGCTCGTTCAGGACGCCGCGCAGGGTCCGATGCGACGACGTCTCGCCCCGGCGTCGCGCCGAGGAGGTCATCGCCAGTCCCGCCACATGTTCGCGCTCGGCGATCACCGGCGCGGCGAAACGTTCGACCCGATCGAGGTCCATGCCGGCGACACGTGCAACCTCGGCTACCGATTCACCAGATCGGATCCGGGTCTGGATCTCGCGCGGGCTGAGTACGCTCTCCATCTCGCTCTCTCCAGCTGTCGTGCAAAATGTCTCGCCAAACCTACTCTGACTCGGGCCCTCCCGCGGTACGCGGTGCCTGGGCCGAACTCATGGCGCGTCCGACGTCACCGAGCCAAGGCGGCAGTGAACGCCCGGACCGCCGGGACGATGTCGCGCGTCGGAACCCCGCCGAACCCGAGCAGATAGCCGGTGGAGGGTGCGGAGAACTGATAGCTCACCTCGAGCGGGGAGTAGAGCACCCGTTGTCGTCGCAGAGCGTTGCGAGTCTCGACGCTCTCCTGGTGAGTTGAGTGATCAGCCCGGACGGTGAGGTGCAACCCGGCCGCGGCGGGCAGCCGCTGGTAGCCGCCCGGAAGCAGCTCGCCCATGGCCTCCCACATCAATCGGTGCCGTTCGGCATAGACCGTCCGGGCGCGCCGGAGGTGCCGGTCGAGGTGTCCACCGGTGATCAAATCTGTGAGCGCGGACTGGGTGGCCGTCGGCGGGCACCAGTCACTCACCTGTCGGATCGCACGCAAAGCCGGCAGCAGGCTGGTCGGTGCGACCAGGAAGCCGAGCCGGAGGCCGGCGGACAGGGTCTTGGCGAAGGTTCCGACGTAGAGGACCCGGCCGTCCCGGTCCAAGCGCTGCAACGGCTCCAGCGGCCGCGCCGTGTAGCGGAACTCGCTGTCGTAGTCGTCCTCGATCACGGCGGCACCGTTGGCGGAGGCCCAGTCCAGCAGTTCGCATCGGCGCCGGCGAGACATCACCATGCCCAGCGGAAACTGGTGGGAAGGCGTGACGTAGACGAGCTTGGTCCGGGCGGGCAGCGAGTCGACCACGATGCCCTCGTCGTCCACGGGGACCCCGAGCACGTGCAGCCCGTGACTGCGGAGCAGCGCCGTGACCACCGGGTAGCCCGGCTCCTCCACCGCGACCACATCGCCCGGGTTCAGGAGCACCCGCGCAACCAGGTCCACGGCATGGCCGGCTCCGGCGGTGACGAAGAGCTGCTCCTCGGTGGCGGTGACACCGCGTGATCGAACCACCCAGTGAGCCAGCGCGGCTCGCAGGTCCGGCGATCCGGCCGAGTCTCCGTAGTGGCCGGGAGACCGATCCAGGGCGGCCATCATGCAGCGCCGCCAGGCCGTCATCGGGAACAGCGAGGGATCCATTCGTCCGGGGCGGCAGTCGTACCTGGCAGTGACGTCCGCGAACGACGCGTAGGGCTCGACCGAGGCCGCCCGGGCTGTCGGCTGCAGAGCGGCGGAGGCGGGTCGCGACGGGATCGGCCTCGTCACCGCAGCGACCACGCTGCCGCCGCCGGCGCGACCCTCGATGTAGCCCTCGGCCGCGAGCCGTCCGTAGGCCTCGGTGACCGTCGACCGGGACACGCCGAGCTCGTGGGCCGCGATCCGCGTCGGTGTCAGCCGGTCGCCGGGACCGAGCCGGCCGTCGGCGATCGCGTCTCGCAGCTGGTCGTACAGCTGGATGGCACGGGGGCGACGATCGCCCGGATCGAGGAACAACTCCACGCGTACAGCCTGCAACTGCCAATTTGGTCTGGTCAAGATTGCCCAGCTTGGATCTGTGGGCAGACCATCATCGACCCTACGGTGGATTCACGATGACGGTGGTGAGCACGAACGATCTCGGTGAGCGGCTGCAGCGAGAGCGCATTCGCCGCTTCGTCGGCCGCGCGGCCGAGCTGGAGATCCTCGCCGGCCACCTCGTCGCCCAAGGCACCGAGAAGGCACCCGCTGTGTTGTGGGTGTACGGACCTGGAGGGATCGGGAAATCGAGCCTGCTCGCGGCGTACGCGCACCAAGCGGGGGTGGCCGGTCGCAGCGTCGCGGGGATCGCCGAGGGTTCCAGCCCAGCCTCGACTCGTCGTGCGCTGATCGATGCGCTGGGTGCGACGGCGACCGGACCGACCCGCGCGGACCAGCCGGTCGTGCTGCTCGACGCCGTCGAACGCTGGGCGGTCGGTGACGACTGGCTGCGTGATGAGTTGCTGCCGGCGTTGCCGGAGCAGAGCCTGGTCGTGGTCGCGCACCGCCGGCCACCGGGCCCTCGTTGGCTGGCCGATCCGGGCTGGCGGCAACTGCTGCGGATGCTCCCGCTCGGGAACCTCGACCACGACGCCGTCCGGATCCTCCTGGCAGCCGAAGGACTTCCGGCACGACTGCTGCCGGCGGTGATGCGACTGTCCTTCGGTCACCCACTCGCCGCCGCGCTGTGTCTGGAAGGGATGCGTCGATCCGATGCCGACCAGGTCCCGGACAGCTTCGGCGAGGCGCCCGCCCTGGTCGACGCTCTCTTGTCGGCGCTCGTGGATCGGCCGCTCGACGGTGCGCGCCGGATCGCGTTGCAGGTCTGCGCGCACGCGGCTGTCACGACCGAGTCCGTGCTGCGAGCCGCGATGCCTGACGTGCCACCGGCCGAAGTGTCGCGGCTGTGGGACGGGCTGCGTGAGCTCTCGGTGGTCGAGGAGATGCCGACCGGACTGCGTCTGCTGCCGTTGGCCCGGAGCGTGGTCGACACCGATCTGCGCCGCCGCGACCCGGAGGGCTATGCGCTGCTGCATCAGCGACTGCGTACGCACTCGATCGAGCAGTTGCGGCGGTCGGCCGGTCACCCGGCGGCGGTCCGGCAGGCGGCCGGCGACCTGCTCTTCCTGGCCCGACCACTGCTGGGTGACTCGGCTCGCGGCGACGAGCCCGGCCCCGGACCGGCCCGGGTGATCCCGGTCCGCGCCGGCGATATTCCCGACCTCATCGACTTCCTGCGCCGGATCGGTGGGCGCTCCGCCGCTCGGGCCGGCGGTTGGTGGCTGGAGCGTCAGCCCGAGTCCTTCCGAGTCGTGCGGGACGATTCCGGCGGGCTCGTCGGGGTCGGGGCAAGGCTGCCGCTGCACCTGGTTCGGCCCGAGGCCCTCGCCGCCGACCCGGGAGCCGCCGGGCTGCTGAGACATGCCGAGCAGCACGCCCCGGCACGCGCCGGTGAACTGGTGCTGGCGTGGCGGTTCCTGGTCGACGGGCGAATCGATGCGGACCGGCGACGAGGCGTCGAAGCGTGTTTCCGAGCCTGGCACCTGGAGGACATCCTGCTCCGGCCGACGACAGCGTGGGAGTTCGTCGACATCGGCGCGGGTTCGTCCTCGTGGTCGGCGCTGCTGCGAGGCTGGGACTTCACCCACATCGTGAGTGACGACCGCCGGCAGACTACCGAGGTCACCTATGCGCACGACTGGCGCCGCGTCGGCGTCGCCTTGTGGCTGGAGCGGTCGGCGGCCCGCGAACTGGGCGAGGACATCGACGACGAACCTGCGGCTGAGACGGCGACGCTGCCGTACGAGGACTTCGCCGGATCGGTGAAGCAGGCGTTGCGGGATCTGCACCGGCCCTCCGAACTGCTGCGCAACCCCCTGCTCGGGTCGGGGATCGCGCGGGCGCGACGACGCGCGGAACCTGAGTCCAGTCCGGACCGGGTGCTGCGCGGACTGGTGTCCGATGCCGCGGAGGTGTTGAAGGCGGATCCGCGGAACCAGCACCTCTACCGCGTCCTGGACCGGACGTACCTCCGCCCGGCACCCAGCCAGGAGAAGGCGGCGGAGCAACTGGACCTGCCGTTCACGACGTTTCGCCGCTATCGCGACCGGGCCGTCGCGTCGGTCAGCGACTGGCTGTGGGAGCTCGACGTCGACAGCGGAGTGCGCTCGGCCTGACAGCTGGGATCGACCGCCGGTCGCACGTCGCACGTCGCAGGTCCTGATCTCACGGCTTGCGGCCGATCACGGCACCGTTCGCCCCGGCCGCCTCGAACCAGACCGTGCGTACGTCCTCGAACCCCAGGTCGCGCAGCCAGCGGTGGTACTCGCCGGGGGTGTAGTTGCGCCCCTCCGTCTCGACCAGCATGTTGAGGCTCATCAGCGCCGCGGCCGGTGGGCCGGTCCGGGTGTCGTCGACGAGCAGTTCGGAGATGATCACCTGGCCGCCGCTCGGCAGCGCCGCCCAGCACTTCTGCAGGATCGTGTGGCACCGCAGCTCCGCCCAGTCGTGCATGATCATGGAGAGCAGGATCGTGTCGTGCCCGCCGGGCAGTGCCGTGTCGGCGAAGAAGTCGCCCGTCACGGTCCCGATCCGGTCGGAGAGGTCGGCCTCCTTGACCTTCCCGGCGGCGATGCCGGCGACCTGCGGCAGTTCGTAGACGGTCGCGGTCAGATCGGGGTAGTGCCGGCACAATTCGATGTCGTACGCGGCGGAGCCACCCCCGACATCGAGCAGCCGGCGGGCTCTGCTCAGATCGACGGACTGGCCCAGTGCGCGGGCGGTGAAGGTCGACAGCGAGTGCATGGCCTCCCAGAACACCGCCAGCAGCTGTGGGTCCTCGCCGTCGAAGAGCGAACTCTGCCGGTCCGGGTCCCAGGTGGTCGGGCGGTTCGTGCGGATCGCCTGAGTCAACCGGCCCCAGCCGGGATACAGCCGTTGATCGAGCATCTGGACGAAGCCGCCGAAGTAGTAGGGCTTGCCACGGACCAGGAACTCCTCGGCCAGTGGACTGTTGACGTAGCGGCCGTCGTCCTTGGCGAGCAGCCCGAGCGCGGCGCACCCGGTGAGCAGCATCTCCGCCGGTCGCTCCTCGATCTCGAGGGTCTCGGCGAGCCCACCGATCGTCGTGCCGTCCGTGCCGGACAGGCGGGAGAACAGGTCGAACTCGTGGGCTGCCGCGAGCGTCTTGAAAGCCCAGAAACCCGTCGCCAGCTGCATCAGGGGAATGGGCGACAGCTCTCGTTCAGCGTCTGCCGTCATGGGAACCTCCCAAGCTTGTCGGATGAACGGCAGCCTGGAACGGGCCGGTGACCGACCGCCAGGCCAGATCCTGACCAGCTGCCGCCGTCGGGCAGCGACACCGGCCGCGGCACCAAGTGGCCCGTAGCCGGCCTGGTCGGTGGTCAGGTCGTCGGGAGAAGGTCGAGGCATCCGATCTAACCGAAAGGTGAAAGCGCATGGGGCGCGTGGTTTTCGACATCAGCATGTCCCTCGACGGCTACATGACAGCGGCCGGGCAGACCGCGGAGGAGCCGTTGGGCCCGGGAGGTCAGCGGCTCAACGAGTGGGCCTTCGGCACCGACGAGCAGAACCGGTCGTACCTGGCCGACCAGGTGGCCGGGCTGGGTGCGGTCATCACCGGCCGGACGACCTACGACACGTCCCTGCCATGGTGGGATGCCGACGGTCCGAGTGGCCCGGCCCGGCGACCGGTGTTCGTGCTCACCCACACGGTCCCGGACGACTCACCGGCCGATGGCGTCTACACCTTCGTCGTCGACGGCGTGGAGAGCGCTCTGCGACAGGCCCGGGCCGCTGCCGGTGACCAGGTGGTGTGCATCATGGGCGGCGCGGACGTCGGACAGCAGTTCCTGGCGGCCGGTCTCGTGGACGAGGTCTCGGTGCACCTGATCCCGGTCCTGTTCGGCGCGGGAACGCGCATGTTCGACCATCTCGGCCCTGACCACCGGCAACTGGAGGCATTGGACGCCGTGGCCACACCGACGGCGATTCACACCCGGTTCCGTGTCGTGAAGGCCAACAGCTCCGAAGGCACAGCCGGTCCGCAGTAGCAGCTCGGACGTAGTGTCGGCATATGACGCCCACCACGCCCGGCCGGCCCGCCACGCTCGGCCACCTTCGGGCCAGCGGCTACCGGCCCATGTCCGTTGCCGAGGAACTGCGTACCAATCTGTTGACCCGGCTGCGCAGCGGGACTCCGGCCTTTCCCGGGATCGTCGGTTTCGACGACACCGTGCTGCCCGAGTTGGAGACCGCCCTGCTCGCGGGCCACGATCTGGTCCTGCTCGGCGAGCGCGGCCAGGGCAAGACCCGGTTGATGCGCACCCTGACCCAGCTGCTCGACGAGTGGAGTCCCGAGGTCGCCGGCTGCGAGATCCACGACGACCCGTATGCGCCGGTCTGTGTCCGCTGCCGAGTCCTGGCCGCAGAACTCGGCGAGGAACTGCCGGTTGCCTGGCGGCACCGCGACGACCGCTACACCGAGAAGCTCGCCACCCCGGACACCAGCGTCGGCGATCTGATCGGCGACGTCGACCCGGTCAAGGTCGCCCAGGGCCGTACTCTCGGTGACCCGGAGACCGTGCACTACGGCTTGGTGCCGCGCGCGAACCGCGGCGTGTTCGGGCTGAACGAGCTGCCGGACCTGGCCGAACGGATCCAGGTGGCACTGTTCAACGTGCTGGAGGAGCGCGACATCCAGGTCCGCGGCTACTCGCTGCGACTACCGCTGGACGTCGTCCTGGTCGCCACCGCCAATCCGGAGGACTACACCAACCGCGGCCGGATCATCACGCCGCTGAAAGACCGGTTCGGCGCCGAGATCCGGACGCACTACCTCTCGGAGCTGTCCGACGAGGTGTCGCTGATCCGGCAGGAGGCACGCCTGGTCGGCGAGGTCGGCGATCACCTGCTGGAGGTGCTGGCCCGGTTCACCGCCAGTCTGCGTACGTCGGCGTCGATCGACCAGCGCTCCGGCGTCTCGGCACGTTTCACCATCGCGGCTGCGGAGGCGGTTGCCGGTTCCGCGTTGCGTCGCGCCGGCCGCACGAACGATCCGGAGGCGGTGGCTCGGGTCGGGGACCTGCCCGCGGTCTTGCCCACGCTGCTCGGCAAGGTCGAGTTCGAGATGGGCGAGGAGGGCCGCGAGCGGGAAGTGCTGGAGCACCTGCTCCGGATGGCGATCGCGGCCACCTTCCGCGACCGGTTGGGCGGGCTCGACCTGTCCGGCTTCACGGCCGTGTTCGCCGAGGGCGCGATCGTGGAGACCGGCGACCTGGTCCCGGCCGCCGAACTGTTGTCCCAGCTCGGCACGGTCACCGGGCTGGCCAAGGTGCTCGACCGGCTCGGGTACGCGGATTCGGCGACTCGCGGGCAGGTGGCCGCGGCAGCGGAGTTCGTCCTCGAGGGTCTGCATCTGACCCGCCGGATCGACAAGGACGCCGTCGGCGGCCGCACCGTCTACGGGCCTCGCTGAGGGCCGGCGATGAGCGCCGAACGCTACGAGAGCGGTGATCCGCACGGCCGGTTCCGGTACGGTCCGTGGCGCGGTGGTCGGGACCCGCTGGCACCGCCGTATGACCTGCGGGCTGCGCTGGACCAGATCGGTGAGGACGTGCTGGCCGCCGGCACCGTACGGGATGCGTTGCGGGAGCTGTTGCGGCGGGGACTCGACGGCCGCGGCGGGCTCGACAAGCTGACCGAACGGATCCGCAAGCTGCGCGCTGGCGCCCGCCGCCGCGGCGACCTCGGCGGAACCCTCGACCAGATCCGGGCCGCACTCGACCAGGCGCTGGCCGCCGAGCGAGAGCAACTGGCGGGGATGGCCGGCGACGAACACCGGCTGGCCGAGCTGGAACTCGACACCATCCCGGACGACGTGGCCGGTGCGGTCCGCGCGTTGAGCGACTATCAGTGGCGCTCCGAGGAGGCACGCGCCACCTATCAGGCCATCACCCAGATGCTGCAGCGCGAGGTGCTGGACGCGCAGTTCGCCGGGATGAAGCAGGCGCTGGAGAGCGGCGACCCGGAGTCGATGCAGGCGGTCAAGGACATGCTGGCCGATCTCAACGCGCTGCTGGCCAAACACGCCCGCAACGAGGACACCACCGACGCCTTCGCCGATTTCATGGCCAAGCACGGCGAGTTCTTCCCCGAGCAGCCCGCGAACGTCGAGGAGCTGATCGATGCGCTGGCTCGTCGCCAGGCAGCGGCCCAGCGGATGCTGAACTCGCTCAGCCCCGAGCAACGGGAGCAACTGGCCCAACTGATGCAGCAGGCGCTGTCCGATGCCGATCTCGCCTCGCAGATGGCCCAGCTGGCCGACAATCTGCGGGCCCTGCGGCCCGGACTGGACCGGACGTCGCCGACCGGCATGAGGCCGGGCGGCGAGCCCCTGGGCTACGGCGAGGCGGTCGAAGCGGTGGCCGAGCTCGCCGATCTGGAGGCTCTGGCCCAGCAGCTCTCCCAGAACGATCCCGGTTCGACCCTCGATGACGTCGACGTCGAGTTGCTGGAGAAGCGGCTCGGCCGGGAGGCGGTCGCCGATCTCGCTCAGCTGCGGGACCTGGAGCGGGAGCTGGAACGGCAGGGCTACCTGAGCCGCGCCGACGAGGGGCTCAAGCTCACCCCGCGGGCACTTCGTCGGTTGGGCCAGACCGCCCTCAAGCGGGTCTTCGCGCAACTCGAGGCATCCGGTCGCGGTGACCACGACGACCGGCGGACCGGTTCCGCCGACGAGCGCACCGGACTCACCCGACCCTGGGTCTTCGGCGACGAACTGCCGATCGATGCGCCTCGCACGGTCGCGAACGCCCTCCGTCGATCCATGGTGTCGCCTTCGGCTGGGCGATCCGGGCTGCCCGTGCCAGGCCACGGCGGGATGGCGTTGGCTGTGGAGGACTTCGAGGTGATCGAGACCGAGCGGCGCACCACGGCGGCGGTGGCGCTGTGCGTCGACCTGTCGTACTCGATGGTCTCCGACGGCCGCTGGGGTCCGATGAAGCAGACGGCGCTGGCCCTGAACCACCTGATCGAGACCAGATTCCGGCAGGACGCACTGCAGCTGATCGGCTTCAACCGGTACGCCCGCCGGCTCAGCCCGCTGCAATTGGCCGAGATCGAACCGGACTGGATCCAGGGCACCAATCTGCAGCACGCGCTGATCCTCGCGGCCCGCCACCTGCGCCGTCATCCCGACGCCGAGCCGGTGGTGCTGATCGTGACCGACGGCGAACCGACCGCCCATCTGGCCGACGACGGTGAAGCGTACTTCCAATGGCCGACCACCTCGGTGACGCTTCGGGCCACGGTGGCACAGATCGACGAACTGAGCCGCTACGGGGCGACGATCAACACCTTCATGCTCGGCGACGACCCCGGACTGGCCCGGTTCGTGGACGCGATCGCCCGCCGCTGTGGCGGCCGCGTGTTCACGCCCGACATCGGTCGGCTGGGGGAGTACGTGGTCAGCGATTATCTGAACGCCCGTCGGGGGCGGCGCTGAGTGCGCCGACCCCGACGGATCTCGTGTCCGGGCTGACCAGCGAATCAGTCGCGCCCTCGCTGGAGCAGGTCGAGCAGGTAGGTGCCGTAGCCCGACTTGGCCAGCGCTGTGGCTCGGGTCTGCAGTTCCTCGTCGGACAGGAAGCCCTGCCGCCAGGCGGCTTCCTCCGGTGCCCCGACCTTGAGTCCCTGCCGGGATTCCAGGGTTCGGACGAAGTTGCTGGCGTCATTGAGCGAGTCGAAGGTGCCGGTGTCGAGCCAGGCGGTGCCACGGGGAAGGACGCCCACCTGCAGCCGGCCGGCCGCCAGATAGTGCTTGTTCACGTCGGTGATCTCGTACTCGCCGCGTGGCGACGGCTCGAGTTCCCGGGCGATCTGTACCACGTCGTTGTCGTAGAAATACAGACCGGGTACGGCGAAGTTCGACTTGGGTTCGGTCGGCTTCTCCTCCAGCGAGATGGCCTTGCCGTCGGTATCGAACTCCACCACACCGTACGCACGTGGCTCGGCCACCCAGTAGGCGAAGACGGCGCCCCCGTCGAGGTCGCTGAATCTCTGTAGCTGGGTGCCCAGACCTGGACCGTAAAAGATGTTGTCGCCCAGCACCAGGGCGACCTTGTCGTCCCCGATGAAGTCCGCACCGATCACGAATGCCTGTGCGAGACCGTCGGGTGAGGGCTGCTGGGCATAACTGATCGAGATGCCGAACTGCGATCCGTCGCCGAGCAGTCGCTCGAAACCCGGAGCGTCGTGCGGGGTGGTGATCACCAGCACATCGCGGATGCCGGCGAAGATCAGTGTCGACAGCGGGTAGTAGATCATCGGCTTGTCGTAGACCGGGACCAGTTGCTTGCTGATGCCCAAGGTCACGGGGTGCAGCCGGGTGCCGGAGCCGCCGGCCAGGATGATGCCACGCATGGTGCAGAAGTCTGACATGTGTTCGGCCGCTCGTCATACGAACATGCCACCTGGCCTCGTGTCTCTTCCGTCAAGACCCACGTCAACGCAATCTTCGCCAAGCCCGGAGTACGCGATCGTGCAGCGGTGATCGCGCGGGCAATCCGCTGATTTGGCGGCGGACGACGATATTCGTCGGTACCCTCGTTCAGGCGCTGCCCGAGGTCGTCGAGGGCCCGACAGCAGCGCACGTTCACCCGACCACCGCCCACTGAGGAACCTGAGATGTCCGCCTATCTCGTGACCGGCGGAGCCGGCTTCATCGGCTCGAATTTCGTCCGCCACGTCCTGGACCACACCGACCACACCGTGACCGTGTTGGACAAGCTCACCTACGCCGGCAATCGGGCGTCGCTGGATGGGCTCCCGGCGGAGCGTTTCACCTTCGTCCATGGGGACATCTGCGATGCAGCGCTGGTCGATGAGCTGACTGCGATCAGCGATGCGGTGGTGCACTTCGCCGCCGAGTCGCACAACGACAACTCGTTGCGCGACCCGTGGCCGTTCCTGCAGACCAATCTGATCGGCACCTACACCTTGTTGGAGGCGGTCCGCCGGCATCAGACCCGCTATCACCACATCTCCACCGACGAGGTGTACGGCGACCTGGAGTTGGACGACCCGGCCAAGTTCACCGAACAGACCCCTTACAACCCGTCCAGCCCCTACTCCTCGACCAAGGCCGGATCGGACCTGCTGGTCCGCGCCTGGGTCCGTTCCTTCGGGGTGCAGGCCACCATCAGCAACTGCTCCAACAACTACGGCCCCTATCAGCATGTGGAGAAGTTCATCCCGCGCCAGATCACCAATGTGCTCGACGGTGGCCGCCCGAAGCTCTACGGCAAGGGTGAGAACGTCCGCGACTGGATCCATGCCGACGACCACAGCGCCGCGGTGCTGACGATCATCGACAAGGGCACCATCGGCGAGACCTACCTGATCGGCGCCGACGGGGAGAAGAACAACAGGGAGGTCGTCGAAGCGATCCTCACCGAGTTGGGCCGCCCGGCGGACGCGTACGACCTCGTCACCGACCGCCCGGGCCACGACCTGCGCTACGCGATCGATGCGAGCAGACTGCGGCACGAGCTCGGCTGGCAGCCGCGCTACTCCGACTTCGCCGCAGGTCTGGCGGCGACCGTCGCCTGGTACCGCGACAACGAGGCCTGGTGGCGACCGCAGAAAGCCGCCACCGAAGCTGCCTACGCGAAACAGGGGCAGTGACTATGGTCGCGCTCGCAGTGCATCCCACCAGCATTGACGGATTGCTCGTCATCGATCTCGATGTCCGGGCCGACAACCGCGGCTGGTTCAAGGAGAACTGGCAGCGGGCCAAGATGGTCGGGCTGGGACTGCCGGACTTCACGCCGGTGCAGAACAATGTGTCGTTCAACACGCGGCGTGGCGCGACCCGGGGCATCCATGCCGAGCCGTGGGACAAGCTCGTCTCGGTACTGCATGGCCGGATCTTCGGTGCCTGGGTCGATCTACGGCCGGGCGAGGGCTTCGGTCGGGTGGTCACCCTCGAGATCGGTCCCGACACCGCGGTCTTCGTGCCCCGGGGCGTCGGCAACGCATTTCAGACGTTGACCGACGAGACCGTCTACTCCTACCTGGTCAACGACCACTGGAGCCTGGCCGCCAAGGACTCCTACACATTCTGCAACCTCGCCGACGAGACCCTGGCCATCGACTGGCCGATCCCGTTGGAGCAGGCAGAGCTCTCCGAGGCCGACAAGAACCATCCACGACTCTCCGCGGTGACTCCGATGGCGCCGGCCAAGCGGCTGGTGCTCGGTGCCGGTGGCCAGCTGGGCCGGGCGCTGCTGGCGGCCTGGCCGGACGCGACCGGGCTGACCAGGGAGGACCTCGATCTGAGCGATCCCGCAGCCGTCGCGAAACTCGATCTCAGCGGCTACGGACTGGTGGTGAACGCTGCCGCCTACACCGCGGTCGATGCGGCCGAGACCGAGCAGGGACGCCGCGACGCCTGGGCCGTCAACGTGGTCGCCGTTGGCGCCCTGGCCCAGGTCGCCCGGGAGCAGCGGACGACGCTGGTGCACATCTCCTCCGACTATGTCTTCGACGGCACGGTGGAGACGCACCGCGAGGACGAACCGTTCTCGCCGCTGGGCGTGTACGGGCAGACCAAGGCTGCCGGTGACGCGATCGTGGCGACGCTGCCCGCCCACTATCTGCTGCGCACCAGTTGGGTGATCGGCGACGGCAAGAACTTCGTCGCCACCATGGCCTCGCTGGCTGACCGGGGGATTGCGCCGAGCGTGGTCGCCGATCAGTACGGCCGGCTGACCTTCACCGACGAGATCGTCGCCGCGCTCGACCACCTGCTCGCCGTGCAGGCCCCGTACGGCACCTACAACGTCTCCAACGGCGGTCCGGTGACCAGCTGGGCCGACATCGCCAAGCAGGTCTACGCGGGCCGCGGGAAGGACCCGTCGATGGTCTCGGAGGTCAGCGCCGAGGAGTACGGGCGGGGCAAGGCGCTGGCACCACGTCCGACGCACAGTGCCCTCGACCTCGGCAAACTCACGGCTACGGGGTTTGCACCGCGGCCGGCCGCGGATCGTCTGGCTGTCTACCTGGCTGAGCTGCGCTGAACTCGGCATCACTGGCCGGTTCGGTCCGGGCACCCGATTTGGTTCGGACACAGAGGGCCGCGATGATCAGGATCAGGCCGGCCCCGATCACGCCGTAGAAGCCGGCTCGGGAACCACCGAGGTCGATCAGCCGGCCGAGGGCCGCCGCGCCGAGGCCCACCCCGCCGGCCATCCCCATGGAGGTCCAGCCCAGCGCCTCGGTGAGCCGGTCGGGCGGCACCAGTGACTGGGTGACGGCGACCGAGGCGATCAAGGTCGGCGCGACGGTGAGCCCGCTCAGGATCAGCAGAGCGGCGGTCGGCAGCGGATGTATGACGAACGGCAGCGGCAGCAGCGACAGTGCCAAAAGGACCGCGCCCACCCGGAATCGCCTCGCCGGGCTGGCGGTCCAGGTGATGGTGCCGGTCACGATGCCGGCGATCAGCGACCCACCGGCCCAGAACATCAAGATCATGCCCGCGTACGACAGCAGACCGGCCTCGTCGGCGAAGGCGACGATCACGACCTCCATGCCGCCGAACAGCATGCCGAGGGCGGCACAGGCCAGCGAGATCGGCACCAGCAGTCCTGGGTCCAGCTGGTTGCCGGGCTCGCGCCGCTTCCCCTCGGCCGCCCGTGGCGGCTCGGTGGAACGTTGCGCGGCCAGCGCGAAGGCCCCGATCAGTCCCAGCACACCACCGGTGGCGAGGCCGAGCGCCGGGTGCAGCGTGGTCGCGAGGAAGGTGGCCAGCACCGGTCCGATGATGAAGACGACCTCGTCCAGCACAGCCTCCCAGGAGAACGCGGTGTTCAGTAGCGGACTGCCCTGGTACCGGTGGCTCCATCGGGCACGCACACAGGCACCGGCCGAGGAGAAGCCGAGCCCGACGGCGAAGGCGGAGATCAGTGTGAGGATCAGCGGGGCATCCAGCAGCACGGTGGTGATGAGCGCACCGACGCTCACGTTGTAGAGCAGGGTCGCCGCGATGAGCACCGGTGCCTGGCCGACCCGGTCGATCAGCCGGCCCCAGCCGGGAGCCGCCACGGCGGTGGTCAAGGTGGAGACCGCGGTGACCAGTCCGGCACGGCCGTACGAGCCGGATGTGATGGAGACCAGCATCACGGTGCCCAGTCCTGTCATCGACATCGGCAGCCGGGCCAGGAAGCCTGCGGCGCTGAATGCTCTCGCCTCCCGGATGCCTAGCAGCTGCCGATATGCGCCGAACCCGGCGGCCATTGTCGTCCTCCTGTCGCTCCAGTTCCCTCCGGTAGGGCAAGATCACGCTGTGCCTTTGCCCATCCCGTACGCAACAAACGGGACCCTAGACGCCACCACTGACAGCTGGAGTCTGGATCCCTATGATGCGGTGCTGCTGTTGTCTTTCGGCGGCCCCGAACGCCCCGAGGACGTGGTGCCGTTCCTGGAAAACGTCACGCGCGGTCGTGGCATTCCAAGGGAACGGCTGGTCGAGGTCGGAGAGCACTACTTCAGCTTCGGTGGCAGGAGTCCGATCAACGACCAGTGCCGCTCCCTGTCGGCCGCGCTGCGGACCGAACTCGACCGGCGAGGGATCGACCAGCCTCTCTTCTGGGGCAACCGGAACTGGGAGCCCTATCTGACCGACGTCGCCCGCCAGTTGGCCGCCGACGGCTACCGGCGAGTGGTCGTGGTGACGACCAGCGCATACCCGTCGTACTCCTCCTGCCGGCAGTATCGCGAGAACCTGTACGACGCCTTCCACGGAACCGGCCTGGTCGTGGAGCGGATTCGGCACTATGCCGACACGCCCGGCTTCGTCACCGCGTCGGTGGACGCGACCCTGGCCGCGGTGGACGCGCTGCGGATCGAACACGGCCCGGCCGTGGCCCCACGACTGGTCTTCGTCACCCACTCGATCCCCATCGCGATGGCCGAGACTGCCGGCCCGCAGCCGCACTCGCGGGAGGGCGGGTACGTGGACTGGCATCGGCTGGTGGCCGCCGAGGTGTGGCGCCAGGTTGCTGCCCGGCGGTCGGTGGCTGTCGAGCACGACCTGGTCTATTGCTCGCGCTCGGGCCCGCCCACGCAGCCGTGGTTGGAGCCGGACGTCAACGACCATCTGGTCGCCCTGGCCGAGGCGGGTGAGCGGACCGTGGTCGCGGTGCCGATCGGATTCGTCTCCGACCACATGGAAGTGATCTTCGATCTCGACACCGAGGCGGCCGCGACCGCGCGGGACCTGGGGCTGGGTTTCGCCCGTGCCGCCACGGCCGGTACCCATCCGGCGTTCGTATCCGAGTTGGTCGATCTGCTTGCCGAACGGGCGGCTGTCGCTCGCGGTGAACTGGTCGTCGAGCCGACGATCGAAGGGGGACCCCCTGGCCGTTACGCCTGTCCGGCGAACTGTTGCCCGAACCTCCGGCAGCCCGACCGGCCTACGCTGTGCGGTTTACCAGGGGCCCTGTAAGGTTCGCCTCCCACCGCGGGAATACCCCGGCGCGCAGGACGTTATGGGGGCCGCTGGCCCCATCGGCCAGCGTTCGGGTCCCGGGTGTGATATTCATACGCGCGGGTCACGAGAACGATGTCTGGGTCACCGCCCGGAAAGGTAATGATGGCGACCGATTACGACGCCCCACGCAAGACCGAGGAAGAGCTCAACGAGGACAGCATCGAAGAGCTCAAGACTCGCCGCAACGACAAGAACTCCGGCAAGGTCGACGAGGACGAGGCCGAGGCGGCCGAGTCGTTCGAGTTGCCCGGAGCGGACCTCTCCCACGAGGAGCTGACGGTCCGGGTTCTCCCACAGCAATCCGACGAGTTCACCTGTGCCGGCTGCTTCCTGGTCCGGCACCGCAGCCAGATCGCCGAGCAACGCGCCAATGGCGATGCCTACTGCTACGACTGCGCCGGCTGAGCCGTTGGCGGACCCGGTGCCAAGGTCATCTCGCGGGGTGGGGGCGACCTACCGCGAGTGGGTGGGCCCACCGCCGACCTGGTGGGTGTTGTCGCTGCTGTTCAGTCTCAGCTGGCTGGCGGCTGTCGGCTTCTACCTGGGTGCGGTGGCTGGGGTGATCGCCCTCGTGTGTTCCCAAGGACTGATCACCGCGGCGTTCGTGGTGACGGCGATCCGGCTGGAGCTGGACGGCGATGAGTTACGCGTGGGGCGAGCCGTGCTCGAGGTGGCCTACGTGTCCGCGGCGACGGGCCTGGATCCGGCCGCGACCACCGAGCGGGCGGGCCCGAAGGCCGATGTCCGGGCGCACCTGGTGCTGCGGCCGTACGTGAGGTCATCGATCGAGCTGACCTTGAACGATCCGGCCGACCCGGTGCCGTACTGGTTGGTCTCCACCCGCCGCCCGGACGAGCTCGCCCAGGCGGTGCGGGCCGCCCGAGCCGCTAGGCTGACGCGGTGATCTTTCGCCGTCGCCGTAAGAACGAGCCAGCGCCTGAGGTCGAGGAACCCTCCGAGAGCGAGGAATCGGCCCAGGCCGAGTCGACCGACGACTCGGCCGCGGAGGAGACCGCCGAAGGTGAGTTGGACATCGCGTTGCTCGACTCGCGGAACTGGCGGGGAGCCGGGCCATGGGACGTGACCGAAATCGACCTCGACCTCGAGCCGCTGCCCGGCCGGGCCCGGATCGATCTCGGCAGCATGATCATCACCGGTTTCGGCGGCATGGAGCTGCGATTGCAGGTGGCCGAGGAGACCCAGCAGATCATCTCCGCGATGCTCATCCACGGCGACTCGGCCCTCGAGCTGGGCGCGTACGCGGCACCGCGCAGCGGTGGGCTGTGGCCTGAGTTGCGGGACGAGATCATCGAGGAAGCCACCGCGTCGGGTGGTTCGGCCGCGCTGGTCGAGGGCCCGTTCGGAGTGGAGTTGCGCCGGATCCTCCCGGTCACCACGCCGGATGGCGAACAGGGCTATCAGCCGTCACGGATGTGGATGGTCGAGGGGCCCCGCTGGATGCTGCGTGGCATCCTTTACGGTCAGGCAGCGGTGCTGGAAGGGCTGGAGCCGCCGGTGAGTGATCTGCTGACGGCCTTCCGCGAGGTGGTTGTGCGGCGCGGGGATGAAGCGAAGGCGCCCGGCGACCTGTTGCCGCTGTCCATTCCCGCCGATGTCGAACCGGCCGGCTGAACACCGGCTCGGGGTAGGTATGGTCCGAAGCCATGCCGGAACGTGTCCCTTCGGCCCTGTCGGCTCGGGTTGCGGCACATGGGAGACTTGATCTTGCTATGGGAAAGAACTCTCTGCTGCAGCGAATGATGCACCGCATCGCGAGTTCCAACGCCGACTTGGAGTCCGAGGAGATGCAGCGTGCCGTCGAGGCCGAGTCCGCGGTGCCCATCCAGGCCTGCGCGGATCGGCAACAGGTTCGGTTACGCGGCACCGTGGCGAACGTCACCGTCCATCCCCGCTGCGGGCACCCAGCCTTGGAAGTAGAACTCCGAGACGGCAGCGGCGCCGTTCGGCTCGTCTGGCTGGGTCGCCGCGAGATCGCCGGCATCGAGCCCGGCCGCAACCTGGCCGTCGAAGGCCGCGTCAGTTGTCGTCGCGGCGAACGACTGATGTACAACCCCCGCTACGAATTGCTTTGACGGAGCCGGCTTCCCGCTCACGGGCCTGATGGGCTAGTGCTTGCACTAGCGGACGCCGAAGCGGGGCGGGGTCGGCGTCACGGAAACCGCGACATTGCCGCCGTGCCGCGGGGCCAACATCTCGGCCAGCTCGCCCTCGTACGACTGTGCGGTGACGAAGAGCAACTCGTCGCCGGCTTCCAAGGTCCCGTCGCTGTCCGGAGCCTGCGCGTGTCCGTCGCGGATCACCGCTACCAGCACGACATCGCCGGGGAATGTGATGTCACCGATCCGAGCGCCGACCTTCGGGCTCTCGTCCGGCAAGGTCATCTCGACCAGGTTCGTATCGCCCTCGTGGAAGGTGAGCAAGCGGACCAGATCACCGACCGAGACGGCCTCCTCGACCAGTGCCGACATCAGCCGTGGCGTCGACACGGCGACGTCGACGCCCCAGACGTCGTTGAACAGCCACTCGTTCTTCGGGTGATTGACCCGCGCCACGGTGCGCGGCACCCCGAACTCGGTCTTGGCCAGCAACGAGGTGACCAGATTCGCCTTGTCGTCACCGGTGGCGGCGATCACCACGTCGCAGGTGTCGATCTCTGCTTCCTCCAGCGAGGAGAGTTCGCAGGCATCGGCCAGTAGCCAATTGGCATCGGGGACGCTGTCGGACTTGATCGCGTGCGGGTCGCGGTCGACCAGCAGGACCTGGTGGCCGTTCTCCAGCAGCTCGTTGGCGATGGACCGGCCGACATTCCCGGCGCCGGCGATGGCGACACGCATCTCAGGACTCCTTCGGCTTGGCAGCGAGGACGGCCTCGACCTCGGCGAGCCGGGCGTCGGCCACCGCGGCGTACAGCAGGTCGCCGTCTTGGAAGTGGGTGCCGCGCTTGGGCACCATACCCGTGCCGAGCCGGAACACGAACGGCACCTTGGCGCCGGTCGCGACCTCGATCTGTTCCACGGTGCGGCCGACCCAGGAGCGGTCGACGTGCACCTCCATCAACCGGACCGAGCCCGACGGATCGCGCCACTGCGGTTCGGAACCGGCCGGCAGCAGTCGGCGCAGCACCTGGTCGGCGGTCCACCGAACGGTGGCGACCGTCGGGATGCCCAGCCGCTCGTACACCTCGGCTCGGCCAGGGTCGTAGATCCGGGCCACGACGTTGTGCACGTCGAAGGTCTCCCGCACCACCCGCGCGGCCAGAATGTTTGAGTTGTCGCCGTTGGACACGGCGGCGAATGCACCCGCCTCCTCGATGCCCGACTCGATCAGCACCTCACGGTCGAAACCGACCCCCTTGACGGTCTGGCCGTCGAACTCCGGTCCCAGCCGCCGGAAGGCATCGACGTTCTGGTCGATGATCGCCACGGTATGACCGCGACGCTCGAGGCTTCGAGCGAGTGAGGACCCGACGCGTCCGCAGCCCATGATCACAATGTGCACGGCACGAGTCTAGGGGTGAGCCGATCGGACGGCACAGGGCTAGAGTTGCCGGACGTGAACCCTGTTGAGTTCGCGAAGCGGCTCATCATCGGTCGGCGACTCCGCAGTACGCAGTTGGGTGAGACGCTGCTGCCGAAGCGGATCGCGCTCCCGGTATTCGCCTCGGACGCGCTGTCGTCGGTCGCCTATGCACCGGACGAAATCCTGCTCACCCTGTCGCTCGCGGGCCTGGCGGCGTACGGGTATTCCTGGAAGATCGCCCTCGTCGTCGCTGCGGTGATGCTGGTGGTGGTGGCGTCGTACCGGCAGAACGTGCATGCCTATCCCTCGGGGGGTGGCGACTATGAGGTTGCCACGACCAATCTGGGCTCCAACGCCGGGTTGACGGTGGCCAGCGCCTTGCTGGTCGACTATGTGCTGACGGTCGCTGTGTCGATCTCCTCCGGTGTGCAGAACGCCAAATCGGTGCTGCCGTTCATCGTCGGGCACGAGACGACGACCGCCGCGATCATCGCGCTGATCTTGATGGCGTTGAACCTGCGTGGGGTCCGGGAGTCAGGCAGCGTCTTTGCCGTCCCGGTCTACTGCTTCATGATCGGCATCGTCGGGATGGTGGTCTACGGGCTGGTCCGGATCGTCATCCTCGGACATCACGTGCAGGCGGACAGCGCACGATACGGGATCGAGGCCGATCCGAGGTACGCCGCGTTCAACGGTTTCGTCATGGTCGCCCTGCTGGCGCGGGCCTTCTCCTCCGGCTGCGCGGCGCTGACCGGAGTCGAGGCGATCTCCAACGGCGTACCGGCTTTCCGCAGGCCCAAGAGCAGGAACGCCGCGACCACCTTGTTGCTGCTCGGTTCCATCGCGGTCACCATGCTGATCGGGGTCATCTCGTTGGCCAACCTGACCGGGTTGCGGCTGATCGACCCGCCGTATTCGCACTACACGCTGAACGGTGAGCGGGTTGAGGTGGTCGAGCACACCGCGATCGGGCAGCTGTCGGAGGCGGTGTTCTCGAACTTCCCGCCGGGCTTCTACTTCGTGGTCGCTGCCACCATGCTGATCCTGTTCCTGGCCGCGAACACCGCGTTCAACGGGTTCCCGGTGTTGGGCTCGATCCTGGCCCGGGACGGCTATCTGCCGCGACAGCTCCACACCCGCGGGGACCGGCTGGCGTACAGCAACGGCATCATCACCCTGGCGGCGCTGGCCATCGGTCTGATCATCGTGTTCCAGGCCGACGTCACCGCGTTGATCCAGCTCTATGTGGTGGGCGTGTTCGTCTCCTTCACCGTCAGCCAGCTGGGCATGTTGCGGCACTGGACCCGGCTGCTGCAGACCGAGACCATGCCGCAGGTCCGGGCCCGGATGATGCGGTCTCGGGTGATCAATGCGATCGGGCTGACGATGACCGGGACTGTGCTGGTGATCGTGTTGCTCAGCAAGTTCTTGCAGGGCGCCTATCTCGCAATCATCGCGATGGCCGGGCTGTTCGTGCTGATGAAGCTGATCCGGCGGCACTACGACCGGGTCGCGGTGGAGACCGCCTTGGTCGAGGGCGAGGAGCGTACGCTGCCGTCGCGGGTCCGCGCCGTCGTGCTGGTGTCCAAGCTGCACAAACCGACTGCCCGGGCACTGGCCTTCGCCAAGGCGGCCCATCCGTCGGTGCTGGAGGCACTGACGGTCTCCGTCGATCCGGAGGAGACCGATCGGCTGATCGAGCAGTGGCACGACGCCGGTATCGACATCCCGCTGAAGGTGGTCGCGTCGCCGTATCGCGACGTCACGGGACCGATCCTGGACTACGTCGCCAACCTGCGTCAGGACTCGCCGCGGGACGTGGTGACCGTCTACATCCCGGAGTACGTCGTCGGTCACTGGTGGGAGCAGCTGCTGCACAACCAGAGCGCGTTGCGGCTCAAGGCACGGCTGCTGTTCACGCCGGGTGTGATGGTCACCTCGGTGCCGTACCTGTTGCGGTCCTCGGGCAAGGCCGGGGAACGGATGCTCCGCGAGGATCGCCGGTCGCGTCGTCGCCGACGGGCGTACGCGCGGAGCAGGTCCGACACGTGAGCGTGAGTGCGGGTGGTGTAGGTCAGGTCGTAGAGGTCGGGTCGATCGCACACGGCGGGCACTGCGTGGCGCGACTGGACGGGAGGGTGGTGTTCGTCCGACATGCGCTGCCGGGGGAACGGGTCCGGGTCCGGATCACTGATGCGGGCCATGACAAGTTCTGGCGGGCCGATGCGGTCGAGATCCTCGAGGCGAGCCCGGATCGGGTGCCGCCGCGGTGCGTGGTGTCGGGTCCGGGGCATTGCGGTGGCTGCGACTTCCAGCATGTGAGTCTGGCTGGCCAGCGGCGACTCAAGGCGCAGGTGCTGGCAGAGCAGTTGGATCGACTGGCCGGAATCACCTGGGATGGTGAGGTCGAGGCGGTTGCCACTCCCGGGACCGAGGACGGTCTGGGGTGGCGAACCCGAATGCGCTATCAGGTGGATGACTCCGGTCGGGCCGGATTGCGTCGTCACCGCAGTCACGAGATCGAGCCGCTGCCGGCCGGCGGCTGTCCGATCGCTCATCCCGCAACACCCGCTGTCGTCGACCGCACCTGGCCGCCGGGCGCCGAACTGCTCACCATTGCTGACTTGTCAGATCCTGTGGTCGTCGGGGCGACTACCGAGTCTGACAAGTCGGCCGTGATCACCGAGCACGCCGCGGGTCGGTCCTGGCGGGTGGCGGCTGACGGCTTCTGGCAGGTCCATCCCGGTGCCGCGGACATCCTGGTAGAGGTGGTGTTGGACGGGCTGGCGCCGAGGGCAGGGGAGCGCGCCTTCGATTTCTACTGCGGTGTCGGGTTGTTCACCGGTGCCCTGGTCGATGCCGGCGTACGGACCTGGGGCGTTGAATGGAGCCGGTCGGCGATCGAGCATGCTCGCCGCAATGTGCCGGGGGCCCGTTTCACCGCAGGCAAGGTCGAGCGAGTGATCCGGACCATGCCCAAGCGCACCGACCTGGTGGTCCTCGACCCGCCGCGGACCGGTGCCGGCAAGGAGGTCATCGACGCCGTCGTGGCAAGGAAACCGCGGGCGATCGCCTATGTGGCTTGTGATCCCGCCGCCCTTGCCCGAGATCTCGCCCGCGCCGCCCGGAGCGGCTACCAGCCGACCACAATCCGCGCCTTCGACCTGTTCCCCATGACCCACCATCTCGAAAGCGTCGCGTTGCTGACGGAAGTTGGCTTTGGCGAGCGGTGATACGAGGCAGACTGGTGTTGGCTGGCTCTTTCGAAGTGCGTGATAGGGCTCTGCCTCGCCAGCGGTG
The DNA here is from genome assembly GCA_047605905.1 of Microlunatus sp. Taxonomy (GTDB): domain Bacteria; phylum Actinomycetota; class Actinomycetes; order Propionibacteriales; family Propionibacteriaceae; genus Microlunatus. Next base: position 6,021 of record JASGEZ010000181.1, on the reverse strand, counting down.
CGCCGACAACGGGAGCGGCAATTGAGAGGTGCCCAGGTGCTGTTTCGATTGAGGTGAAGGTGCACCTGCGCACCTATCGACCGTGAGTTCGGTAACGAACGACCCGGTGCTGTAGGGCAGCGCTCACACGGTCGGGTGAACGGCACGGGCGGCTGCAAGCTCCGCCTTCGCCAGAGCCATCGCGTCGTTCTCGGAGACTTCTTCGCCAGCGCGGTAGGCGGCCAGGGTCTCGGCCAAGCGGGCCTCCGCCGAGGCAATGGCGGGCGCTGGCACCAAGTGTCGGTCGATGGCTCGGGTTGAAGTGACGGAAAGTTGCCTCTCAAGGGTGCGAAACGCCGCGACACGCCGATGTGGGCACGATGAGTGGTGGGTTTTCGTCAACCGTGGCCGCCGCCAGCAATGAATCGGACGAAGCTAGAGTGCGAGGTAGGACCCGCGTGATATCTTGATGTCAAGATACTTTTCCATCGACCCCCATGGAGAACGCAATGAGTGTCAACAGCTTCGGTGCTCAGACCACCCTGACCGTCGGCGACGCGTCGTACGAGATCTTCCGTCTCGATGCGGTCGAGGGGCAGGAAACCCTGCCGTACAGCTTGAAGATCCTGTTGGAGAACCTGCTCCGCACCGAGGACGGCGCCAACATCACGGCTGACGACATCCGTGCGCTGGCCCAGTGGGACCCGAGTTCGGAGCCCAACAGGGAGATCCAGTTCACCCCGGCCCGGGTGATCATGCAGGACTTCACCGGGGTCCCGTGTGTGGTCGATCTGGCCACCATGCGCGAGGCGATGGCCGACATGGGCGGCGACCCGGCCAAGATCAACCCGCTGGCCCCGGCCGAGATGGTGATCGACCACTCCGTCATCGCCGACGTCTTCGGCACCAGCGACGCGTTCGTCAAGAACGTGGAGATCGAGTACGGCCGCAACCGCGAGCGCTACCAGTTCCTCCGTTGGGGTCAGACCGCTTTCGACGACTTCAAGGTCGTCCCGCCGGGCACCGGCATCGTGCACCAGGTCAATATCGAGCACCTGGCCCGGGTGATCTTCCCGCGCGAGATCGCCCAGTCCGATGGAACAACGAAGACCTATGCCTATCCGGACACCTGCGTGGGCACCGACTCGCACACCACGATGGTCAACGGTCTCGGCGTCGTCGGCTGGGGCGTAGGCGGCATCGAGGCTGAGGCGGCCATGCTCGGCCAGCCGGTGTCGATGCTCATCCCGCGCGTGGTCGGCTTCAAGCTGTCCGGCTCGCTCCCCGAGGGCGCGACCGCGACCGACCTGGTGCTGACCATCACCGAGATGCTCCGCCAGCACAAGGTGGTCGGCAAGTTCGTCGAGTTCTACGGTCCGGGCGTCTCTCAGGTCCCGCTCGCCAACCGCGCCACCATCGGCAACATGAGCCCGGAGTACGGCTCCACCATCGCCGTCTTCCCGGTCGACGGCAAGACCATCGACTACCTGCGCCTGACCGGTCGCTCCGAGGAGCAGATCGCCCTCGTCGAGACGTACGCGAAGGAGCAGGGACTGTGGCACGACGACGATCGTGAACCACGCTACTCCGAATATCTCGAACTGGATCTGGCCACCGTGGTGCCCAGCATCGCCGGACCGAAGCGGCCGCAGGACCGAGTCATCCTGGCGCACGCCAAGCAGGGCTTTCGGGAGGCACTGCGCGACTACGTGAGCACCGACGAGCTGGCCGGCTACGACGACGGAACCGGCATCGGGCGCCCGTCGAAGAGGAGCAGCTTCATGCTGGACGGCCAGGAGGTCGAGATCGACCACGGCGCGGTCACCATTGCCGCCATCACGTCCTGCACCAACACCTCCAACCCGAGTGTGATGATCGGTGCGGCGCTGGTGGCCAAGAAGGCGGTCGAGCGGGGGCTGACCCGCAAGCCGTGGGTGAAGACCACTCTGGCCCCCGGATCGAAGGTCGTCAGCGACTACTACGACCGGGCCGGACTGACGCCGTACCTGGACAAGCTCGGCTTCAACCTGGTGGGCTATGGCTGCACCACCTGCATCGGCAACTCCGGTCCGCTGATTCCGGAGGTCAGCCAGGCCGTGCAGGAGAACGACCTGGCGGTCGTCTCGGTGCTGTCGGGCAACCGGAACTTCGAGGGTCGGATCAACCCCGACATCAAGATGAACTATCTCGCCTCGCCGCCGCTCGTGGTCGCGTACGCGTTGGCCGGGTCGATGGACATCGACATCACCACCGAGCCGCTGGGCACCGACGAGGCCGGCGAGCCCGTCTACTTGAAGGACGTCTGGCCGACCGAGGCCGAGATCGACGAGATCGTCTCCTCGGCGATCGGCGCGGACATGTTCACCGAGTCGTACGCCGATGTCTTCGCCGGCGACCAGCAGTGGCAGTCGCTGCCGACCCCGGAGGGCGACATCTTCGACTGGGACGACTCCTCGACCTATGTGCGCAAGCCGCCGTACTTCGAGGGCATGCCGGCCGAGCCGACCCCGGTGACCGACATCTCCGGCGCTCGCGTGCTGTTGAAGCTGGGCGACTCGATCACCACCGACCACATCTCCCCGGCCGGTGCCATCAAGGGCGACGCCCCCGCAGGCAAGTACCTGTCGGAGCATGGCGTCGAACGGCGCGACTTCAACTCCTACGGCTCGCGGCGCGGCAACCACGAGGTGATGATCCGCGGCACCTTCGCCAACATCCGGCTCCGCAACCAGCTGGCGCCGGGCACGGAGGGTGGCTTCACCCGCGACTTCACCGAGTCCTCCGATGCGGCGGACGCGCCTGTCACCACGGTGTTCGAGGCCTCGGAGCACTACATCGAGCAGGGCATCCCGCTGGTCGTGCTGGCCGGCAAAGAGTACGGCTCGGGCTCGTCGCGCGACTGGGCCGCCAAGGGCACCGCGCTGCTGGGCGTCAAGGCCGTGATCGCGGAGTCGTACGAGCGGATCCACCGCTCCAACCTGATCGGCATGGGCGTCCTCCCGCTGCAGTTTCCGGAGGGTCAGAGTGTCGCCTCGCTGGGGCTGACCGGCGAGGAGACCTTCGAGATCACCGGCGTGACCGAACTGAACGATGGGCGTACGCCGAAGACCGTGCACGTCACCGCCGGCGACGTCAGCTTCGACGCGGTCGTCCGGATCGACACCCCCGGTGAGGCCGACTACTACCGCAACGGCGGCATCATGCAGTACGTGCTGCGGTCGCTGCTCAAGAAGTAGGGTCCAGCCGGTCGAGGATCAGTTCGAAGTGGGCTGCGTAATCCTCGATGGCGCGGTGCAGGTGACCGAACAGCTCGAGGCTGAGTGCGCCGAACAGTCCGCTCCACGCGGTCAGCGCGCGCACTGCTGCCTCGTCGCTGAGGTCGATGCCTGAGGCTGCGCGGAGACCGGCGTAGAGCTCCTTGGTCTTGGTTGGCAGCGGGGCCCGTTCCGGCAAGGTGGAACGGGCCTCCGCGTCGGCCATCAGCGCGATCAGCACCCCGGCCACCCGGCCCGCAGGCTGGATCGTGGCCTCCGGCGCGGCATAGCCCGGCACCGGGGAGCCGAACAGCAACGCGTACTCGTGTGGCGTGGCGATCGCCCACCCGCGCAACGTCCGTCCGAGAGTGAACCAACGGCCACGCAGATCATCGTGCGGGCAGTCGGCGTCGGCGGCCTCCAGTAGGTCCGCGAGCTCGCCATAGATGATCACCAGCAGTTCGGTGAGCAGATCGTCCCGGCTGGGGAAGTAGCGATAGACCGCAGAGGACGCCATGCCCAGGTCGCGGGCCACGGCGCGAACGGACAGCGCGGCCGGCCCGATCTCGGCGAGCTGCCGGCGGGCGCTGGTCACGATCGCCTCTGTCAACTCGCGACGGGCGATGGCCCGGGCGGTCCGGGGAGCAGAAGTCGGCATGAGCGCAGTCTGTCAGCGCGGCGAGACTGATGCAATAAATTGAGAGCGCTGCTCTTGATTCTCTCCTCGAGTCCTGGCATCCTGGCCATAGTGAGAGCACTGCTCTCCATTGAGAACAGGAGACACAGAGATGACCGAGTCGTACGTGATCGTCGGAGCCGGACCGGTCGGCCGACACACTGCCGAGCTGCTAAGAGACCGTGGGGATCAGGTCACGGTGGTGACGCGATCCGGCCGCGTCGTGATCGACGGGGTGCGGTCCGTGGCCGCCGATGCGACCGACAGCGGCGCCCTCAGCAAAGTCACCGATGGTGCGGCAGCGCTGTTCAACTGCGCGAACCCGGGGGACTACACCCGGTGGCAGGAGACCTGGCCGCCGCTGGCCGAGAGCCTGCTGACCACCGCCGAGCGGACCGGCGCGCTGCTCGCGGTGACCTCCAACCTCTACCCGTACGGCCCGACCACCGCGCCGATGGTCGAGGGCCAACCCGACGCGGCGACCGACCACAAGGGTCGGCTGCGCGCGGACATGTGGACCGAAGCCAAGGCGCGACACGATGCCGGTCGGATCAGGATGGTCGAGGTCAGGGGATCGGACTACGTCGGGGCCGGGGTCGGGCAGAACGGTCATGTCACCCGACATGTGCCGACCGCCATCCGCGGCAAGACCGCCTGGGTGATCGGCAAGGCTGATCAGCCGCATACCTGGACCGACGTGGCCGATGTCGCCCGAACTCTGGTGGCCGTCGCCGGCCGCCCCGATGTCTGGGGCCGGGTCTGGCACGTACCCAGCAACGAGCCGCGGAGCCAGCGTCAGGCACTGACCGAGGTGCTGGCCGCTGGTGGCTACGAACCGGTCGCTGTCCGGGCGATCCCGATGCCGGTGCTGCGCGGTCTGGCGATGGTCAATCCGCTGATGCGCGAGATCGCCGAACTCGCCTACATGTGGACACGCCCGTACGTGCTGGACTCCTCGCTCACGCAGCAGACGCTGGACCTGCGGCCGACCCCGTGGGACGAGGTGTGCCGACGCACCATGGAAGGCAACCGATAGATCAGTGCTTGACCTTTCGAAGGATCGCTTGGACGCCGGCGGTGATCAGCAGCACCAGTGAGCTGAACACCGAGAGCATCCAGGACGGGACGGCGATGGTGGCAAAGAACACATGCACGGGATGCTCGAACAGCGTCTGATCAGCATGAGCGCCGCCGTGAGTCACGACGGTGGCCAGTTCGCCGACGTGGCCGACCAACCAGGCGAAGAAGGCCACGGTGCTGACCCGCTCGAACGCCGACACTTTCGCGGCACTTCCGGAACGGGCATGCGTGCTGGCCGGTTCGTCGGACGGGCCGCTCGCGGCAGTCGTGGGCAACCTGTCCGATATCCATGGCTGTGTGGACCGGCTGGGGGACTGTGCTGCCAGATCCGTCCGGCGGTGCTGGAGGCCACGGCGCTGCGGGAGCGATCGCGGGCGGACTCTGCCGCTCGAGACGAACGGGCGCGGTTGACTCAGGACCTGCACGAAGGTTGCAGGGCCGGTTGCTCGGCATCGCGCTGAACCTGCAGCCGTCCGGCCGGGAGGGTTGTGTACGCCGTAGCCAGGATCGGCTGCGCTCGTTGACCGAACGGGAGATCGAGGTGTTGCGACTGCTGGCCTCCGGTCGCAGCAACGCAGGCATCGCCGCGGACCTGGTGATCTCCCGGCGGACCGTCGATGCCCACCTGCGTTCGATCTTCACCAAGCTCGGCATCGAGGCCGCGCCGGACGACAATCAGCGGGTGTTGGCCGCGCTGAACTGGCTGACTGCCCACAGCGGCGTCGCTGGTGCACCGGCACTGTGACGACCATGCATGCACGCTCAGCCCATGGTCGTTGCTGACCCTGTCGTCCGTGTTGCTACCGATGTAGCTGCGCTGTCAGGCCTGTTGCCGACCACGCCAGCTTCTGCCGCGAGGGTAAGCAATTCAGTCTCGTCGAAGGCGCCATGGTCAGCTATGCAGCACGGCGGCGCCGCCGAAACGACCGTGCTTGAGGTCTGTCAGGGCACGGTTGGCATCCGCCATGGCGTACGGGACGGTGGTCGCGCGAACGCCGAGACGCGCCGCCAGGGCGAGGAAGGTCTCGCCGT
>JASGEZ010000180.1:0-27543 GCA_047605905.1 Microlunatus sp. | reverse complement strand
TTGGTACGCCGGTGCGAATGAGAGACATGATGACCGAAGCCCGGCTGGGCGCCGGTGACCTGACAACGTTGAGACACGCGCGGCAGTCTACCCTCAAATGAAAACGACTGTCATTTCGTTCAGTCTTCGAGGAACGGCCTGGTCCGAGCCCACGGCGGCCGTCGCACCGCTGACCGCCGTACCCTCGACGCATGCGGGTGCTGCACTTCAACGACTACGCGTACATCGCCCGCACGATCACGACGCAGGCCAGGAGCGAGGGGCGCGTCCATGGCGGATGCTGCTGCCGGAACAGGTCGGCCCGTGGAACACGCCGCCCCGGCTGCTCGCCCCGATCGTTCAGGCGCCGTACGCGGCCGTGCGGGCTGCCGCGCTGAGACGTAGCGACGTCGTGCACGTGCACTGGGGAAAGTCGGCGCGACTGGTTCGGCAGCGGGGCATCCCGCGCCGGCCGTACGTCCTGTCGCTGTACGGGCCGGACCTCCGAACCAGGTGGCTCGATCCCCGGCTCCGGCCGGAGTTGCAGCGCGGGATCGATGACGCCTCGATCGTCTGCTACACCGACCTCGACACGGCCGACGCGACCCTCGCGGCCCGGCCCGACGCCCTGCACCTCCCACAGGCGGTGGACCCCAGGATCATGCCGCCGTGGGCGCGGCAGGGCGCGAACGGTGGGCATGCGCGGGTGGTGTTCGCCTCGCACTGGTCACCGGACAAGGGCGTGACCAGGCAACTCGAACTCGTGACGGCACTCCACCGTGCCTACCCGGAGGTCGAGCTGGTGGGCCTGGACTGGGGACCTGGCGCCGCCGAGGCCGCCGCGAGGGGCGTTCGGCTCGTGCCGACGACGGACCAGGAGGACTACTTCGATCTGCTGGCCACGGCCGACGTCGTGGTCGGTCAGGCCACCACGATCCTGTCGCTGAGCGAACTGGAGGCCATGCTCATCGGTGCGCCGCTGGCCGCGCTCGGGCAGCGGCTGCCGGGCGGCGACGGGACCGCACCACCCACCCTGGACGGCTCACTCGACGATGTCGTCGAGCAGATCGGCGAGGCACTCGCGGATCCCGAAGGCACCGCGCAACGGCTGGGTGGTCGGGAGTGGGTCGAGGCGCATCACCATCCGGCCCGGATCGTCGAGCTGCTGGACCCGCTCTATCGGCGCGCCGTCGCCGAGTGGGAGGGATGACCGCCTGCGTGCGCCCAGTCTCGGAACCGTGGGTGCCCGAACACGAACACGACGACGACCGCCATGATCGCCGCACCGGCGATGATCGGCAGCAGCACCCCGAGACCGTACAGCGCGGTCCCCGCGGTGGGAGCGACCACGAAAGTGAGACCGTTGGTCGCGCCGATCAGCCCGGCGAGGCCGCCCTGCTCGTCGCGACCGACCAGCAGTGTCGAGCCGGCCGTGTAGCCGGGCATCGCGATGCCCAGCCCCAACCCGATCAGCAGGATCGAGACGAACAGCGGCACCGGGCCAGCGTCGACGATGAGCAGCAGGAAGCCGGCGAGCGCGGTGGCGCAGCCGACGCGCAGCAGGGTCGGCGGAGTCCAGCCACTGCGCGGCACGATCACGCCCTGGGCGAGGATCATGCCCAGACCGGCGGCCAGCAGCGCGCCACCGGTGATCAGACCGGTGGTCTCGGCATCCAACCCGAGCCGGTCCTGGACGATGAACCCGGTGATCACCTGGATGAAGCCGAGTGCGGTGAACATGCCGAAGCCGGCCAGCAGGAACGGCCAGACCCGGGGATCGCGCGGACTGACCCGGCTCGGCGTGGCGATCAGCTCGTGCCGAGGCTCTCGTCGCAGCCGGAAGCCGACCAGGAGGAGTCCGGCCGTGAGCAGGACGGGTACCGCGATGAGCGGGACGAGCAGACCGAGGGCCGACAGCAGCCCGCCGACGACGGAACCGGCGACCATCGCGATGCCCTGCACGGCGCCCACCCCGGCCATGCCCTTGATCCGGGCGGTCTCGTCGGTGGTCACGTCGGCGATGTAGGCCTGGGCGGTCGGCGGCACCGCTGCGATCGCGGTGCCGAAGCCGACCCCGCGTAGCAGCACGAAGAACAGGAACAGCGGTACGCCGGTGAGCACGGCGGACATACCGAGCTGGGCCAGCACCGCGAACAGGGTCATCGCCACCACCGCGAGCGCCAGCGCGGAGACGAGCACGGGCTTGCGACCCCAGGACTGGGAGCGCCGGCCCCAGAGCTGGCTGGTCAGCACCACCATGACGGCCGCGGTGCTGATGGTGACACCGATCTGCCACTCGGCCAGCCCGACCTCGCGGGACAGGGGCGCGATCACCGGGTTGAGCGTCATCTGACCGAGGTAGACGAGGAACACCGCCGCCAGCACCAGTGGGATCTGCGGCCGCGGGGCTGCCGCACTCAGTGCTGGATCCGGTGCAGAATCCGGACCGGGCCCGGGATCGGGAGTGGACGCGCTCATCTGGGCTCCGTTCGCAACGGGTCGGTCACCGGTTCTACCGTGTCGATGGGTTCGACCGAGGTGAGGGTCAGCTGCCGGTCGGCAGCGAGGGCGAGCAGATCGTCGTCATGGCTGACGAGCAGCACGACTGCTCCGTCGTCGGCAACCTGGCGGATCTGGTCGGAGATGGATTGCAGGTGCCGGCGGTCCACACCGGAACTGGGCTCGTCGAAGACCACCACTTTGCGGCCGGCGACCCGGACTGCGGCCACGACGAGGCGCTGCTGCTGGCCGCCGGACAGGGACAGGGGATGCCGCTCCGCCAGGTGAGCCAGATCCAGTGTGTCGAGCACCGCGGTCGTGCTCGGTACCCGAGCGGCGTCGGTCGCAGCGAGCTCGATCTCGGCCTCAACACTGTCGGTGAACAGTTGTCGCTGGACGTCCTGCATGACGATCGCGCTCACACGCTGACGTGCCCGCCGGCTCAGCACCGTGTCCTGCAGCCGCACCCGTCCGGCGCTGCGCTGAAGACCGGTGACGATCCGCGCCAGAGTCGACTTGCCGGCCCCGTTGGCACCACGGATGGCCGTGACCTCTCCGGTGGCGAACGCGACGCGTTCGAGATCGAGCACCGTACGCCCGCCCAACCGGCAACGGATTCCCTCGAGCTCGAGGTCGCCGCCCGGCACCTGATCCGCAGGCACGGCTCCGGCCACACTGCCACCGGCGGTCGGCAGCACCGGCAGGTCGACGTCCCGGACCGCCCCGCGCAGACCCTCCCGGGCGAGATCCGCATCCGGCACGGCACGGAACTCCGCCGCCGTCCACGCAACGTCGATCGCACCGTCGCGCATCACGATCACCCGGTCGGCGAGCTCGGCGAGATAGTGCAGCCGATGCTCGGCGACCACGATGGTCACCCCCCGCGCCTTCAGTCCGGCGAGGGTGCCGGTCAGCCGGCGTACCGCCTCGACCGAGAGATTCGAGCTGGGCTCGTCCAGCAGTAGCACCGGCGGCTGATGCGCCGTCGCGGCGGCGATTGCGACCTGTTGCTGCTGGCCGCCGGAGAGGTCCTGCAGCCGCCGGCCGGCCGATACGCTCCCGGCCAGTTCAGTGAGCCCGGTCGCCACCCGGGCTCGGATCTCCTCCGGCGGAAAGCCGAAGTTCTCCATCGCGAACGCGATCTCCTGGGCCGGTGTGTCGGCGAAGAACTGGCGTCTCGGGTGCTGCAGCACCGTCCCGGTGACCAGTCCGATGGCATCCAGCTCGACGTCGACGGTGACCTGACCGGCCGTCGTGACCGACCCGGTGAGGACGCCGTCGTCGTGGAAGTGCGGGATGAGGCCGTTCAACAGCCGCAGCACGGTGGACTTGCCGGAGCCACTGGCCCCGCAGAGGATCACGAACTCCCCCGGCTCGATGCGCAGGTCGATCCCACGCAGACTCGCCGCCTCGGCGTGCGGATAAGTCCAGCTGACCTGGTCGACGCGGATCATCCCGGGCCCGCCGGCAGCATTAGGGGCGCCGGCAGCGTCAGCGCGGCAGCGGTGAGCCCGGCGAGACCCAGCCCGACCACGAGATCGGCGGCACCGAAGCGCGGCGGGAGCATGCAGGTCGGCGTACGGTGCGAGCCGAGACCGCGGAGGATCGCGGAGGCGGAGAGATCCTCGCTGGCCCGGAGACTCGCGGCGATCATCGGAACGGTGAACCGCTCCAGGGTCAGCACCGGATGGCGCAGCAGACCTCGGGTGCCGACGAGTCCGCGCAGTCGCATCGCGTCGAGCACCGCGGTCGCCTCGGCGCTCACGACGGGAAAGAACCGCAGCATCACAGCCAGCGTCACCGCGATGGGCCGTGGCACCCGCCAGACCCGGAAGGCGGCGGCGAGCTGGGTGGGTGAGGTCGTGGCGATCACGTGCATCCCGACTCCGATGGCGACGGTGAAACGGATCAGATAGACACAGGCCAGCGACACGATGGCGGTGACCGGACTCGGCCACCACAGCGGCAGCAGCCAGCCCAGTCCCCACATGACCGTCGCCGTGCCGACCAGGCCGATCACCCGCCGCCAGGCGCCCTCCCACAGCGCCAGACCGACGGCGACCACCAGCGCGGCGGGGACGTAGCGCAGACCACCGGGGCTCATCACCGCGATGCTGCAGACGACGACCAGCAGGATCTTGGTTCGCGGGTCCAACCCCGCTCGCCGGGTGGTCAGGAGTGCGTCAGGCAAGGCCGACGCTCATGCCAACCCGGCCTTGCGGAAGTGCTTGACCAGCAGCGCCGAGCCCAGCAACGCCCCGACGAAGCCGCAGAGCACGGTCGCGGCGCCCATGGCGAGCACGACCGGCGTGCTGAAGAGCTGCTCGAAGCCGGCCATGTAGTCGGCGCCCATGCTTTCGACCCCCGCCGAGCGCAGGTAGGCCTCGCGGTCGAGGAAGAACGGGATGAACGGGCCGATGAACCAGGCGGAGAACACCGTGTAGGTCCAGATCGTCGCCCACCTGGATCGGTACCTCCCGACCGCCAGGATGAAGTCGGCGAGGATCGAGACGCCAATGGTGACCAGCGTCGCCTGCCACGGGTGGCCCACCATCAGGTACAGCAGGGCGACGGCGACGCCGAACAGCGTCACCATCCCGGGATGCCGCACTCGGGTGAGGAACAGCATGTACGGGATGCCTGCGGCAATCGCGGACAGTGGGAGGGTGACGAGCATCACCAGCGGGCTGATGATGCCGAGCATCGAGACGGCGAAGATGATCACGAAGTAGATGGCGGCGAAGATCGCCACGTTCAGCAGATCGCGGGCGCTGAAGCTGATCGCTGAGCGGGGGCGCCGTGCGGCTGCTCCTTCGGAGGCCGCAAGGGTCTCATCGGTCATGAGGGTCCTCTCTGACGTGGGTCCGGATCAGTGGTGGGGGGCGAGCTGCCAGCCCGCCGCATCGACGCGTTCGTGCCAGTAGCGGGCGTACGCGCCGTCCAGGGCGAGGAGCTCGACGTGCGTGCCGGACTCGCGGATGCCGCCGGCGCCGTCGAGCATGATGATCTGGTCGGCGGTCATGATGGTCTGCAGCCGGTGGGCGATGACGATCAGGGTCCGGTCGGCGCGGATCGCATCGACTGCCTCCCCGATCGCGATCTCGTTGCCGATGTCGAGCGCGGCGGTGGCCTCGTCCAGCAGCACGATCGGGGCGTCCTTGAGCAATGCCCGGGCGATGGACACCCGCTGGCGCTCGCCGCCGGAGAGGTTCGAACCGCCCTCGCCGACCCGCGCGTCCCAACCGCCCGGCAACCGGGCGGCGATCTCGTCCACCCGGGCCCGGCTGGCGGCTGCGATCACCTCCTCCCGGCTCAGCTCGGGGTTGCCGATCCAGACGTTGTTCAAGATGGTGTCGTCGAAGAGGTAGACGTCCTGGAAGACCGGCGCCACGGCCGCTTCGACCACCGCCGTGCCCAGCTCCGGGATCGGCACTCCGCCGATCGAGACCGTGCCGGCCTCGGGGTCGTAGAAGCGGGCCATCAGCTTGGTGATCGTCGTCTTGCCGGAACCGGACGGACCGACGATCGCGGTCATCCGGCCCGACGGTGCGGTGAACGAGAGGTCCTTCAACACATCAGGTCGCTGGGTGCTGGATAGGGCACCGCCGTAGCCGAAGGTGACCCGGTCGAATCCGATGCCCCAGTCCGCCGGCGCGGCAGGCTGAACCGGCTCAGGCAGCGCCTCGACGGCGGCCAGCGCGTCCAGCTGGTCGAGGGTCGTTCGCGCCACCGAGACCCCGCCGCCGAGATCACCGGCAGCGACGATCGGCTCGTTGAAGCGGACACCGAGCACGAGCAGCGCGATCACGGTGGGGATGTCAGCGCTGCCGCCGACGGCCAGGAAAGCGCCAACGACCAGCACCAGCGTCAAGGAGAGTTGCACGATGCCGGCGAAGGTCGCGATCCCGGCGCCGCCGCTGACCAGCATGCCCCGGTACGCCCGGTGCTGCCGCTGCAGTGCGTCCTCGACGAGCCGGTCCGCGATCGATCCGTCGCCGGCGGTCCGCAACGCGGGCTGCGCGCGGGCGAACTCGATCACGCGGTTGGAGGCGTCCGCCACCGCCTTCGCATGCGCCGCGTCCCCACGGCCGATGGCGGCCCGCAGCCACCGATAGCCGACGATCATGACCGGCACCGTCACCGTCATCGCCAGCGCGAGGCGCCAGTCGATCACGTACATGCCCACCAGCACCGTGCCCGGCGTGACGAACCCGGTGATGATCTGCCGGAGGATCGCGTACGGCATGGTGGAGACGAACATCGCTCCCTGGGTGGCGATGCCGGCGGCGAGCCCGGATCGGTCGGGGCCGAACCAGGCGACCGGCAGCTCGACCAACCGGTCACCCAGGCGGACGAGCAGCGAGTCGAGCACCGCGCCGCTGGCACGCATCCCGACCTGGCTGGCGAACCACGCGGCCAGGGCATAGAGCACGGCAACCACCACGACGGCGATCAGCCACGAGCCGACGGCGTCGGAGTCACCCCGGAACAGCGCCCGCAGTAGCGGTACCAGCAGCAGGAACGCGACACCCTGCAGCACCGCGGCGGCGACGACGAACACGAGCTCGGTGATGAGCAGACGCTGGGCCTCGGGCGAGGAGTAGTGCAGCAACCGGCGGATCATCGCCCGGCTCCTTCCGGCAGTGAGCGGGCGTGGTTGGACTGATAGTCGGCCCACATCCGGGCGAAGCGGCCCTCGGCGGCGACCAGCTCCGCATGGGTGCCGCGTTCGACGATCCGGCCCTCGTCGAGGACCAGGATCTGGTCGGCGCCGGTGATGGTGTGCAGCCGATGCGCGATCACCAGCACGGTCCGCTCGGCAGCGAGGGTGCTCAGCGCCTGCTGGATCGCGGCTTCGGAGTCCGGGTCGGCGAAGGCGGTGGCCTCGTCGAGCACCAGCACCGGGGCATCGGCGAGCAGCGCCCGGGCGATCGTCACCCGCTGCGCCTCACCCCCGGAGAGATTGGCGTCCTCGCCGACGACCGCGTCGTAGCCGCGGTCGAACGCCAGGATCCGCTGGTGGATCTGGGCCGCTCTCGCCGCCGCCTCGACCTCGGCGTCGGTGGCGTCGGGCCGGGTGAGCCGGATGTTGTCGCGCAGGCTGGCCCGGAGCAGCTGGACGTCCTGGAACACGAATCCGACCTCGCGATACAGCTGTGCCGAGGCGACCTCGCGTACGTCGGCGCCGCCGATCGCCACCGCGCCGGCCTCCACGTCGTAGAACCGCGGGACCAGCTTCGCCAGGGTCGACTTGCCCGATCCGGAGGCACCGACCAGCGCGGTGACCGTGCCCGGCGTGCAGGCAGCGGCGATCTCGTGCAGCACGCGGTGCTCGCCGTCGTAGCTGAACGACGCGTCCCGGAAGGCGACATCCTGGCCTCGCGGGACTACCGGGTCCGCCGGCTGTGCCACCGGGGAAAGGGCGAAGAACTCGGCCAGGGACCGCTGCGCCTTGGTCGCGTTCCGGAGGAACTGACCCGAGGCGCCGAGCTTCATCAACGGGCTGGTCAGTCCGAGTCCCAGCAGCAGTCCCGGGAGCACGTCGATCGGCGCGGCGGCCCCACTGTTGACCAGCCATGCCCCGGCGGCGAGCAGCCAGGTCAGCACTACGACCGGTGAGGTCACCAGTTCGACGATGGTGAAGGCGACCGCTGTCTCCCGGGTCCACTCCCCCACGAATTGGACGTACTCCTTGGTCGCGTCCCGGTAGCGGCGGTGACTGCGCCCGAGCTGTCCGAAGCGCTTGACGACGGCGATGCCGTGCACGAACTCGACGGTCGCGCCGGACAGAGCGCTGGTGGCCCGGTCGTACTGGCGGTACTTCTCCGCGCCGCCCCGCATCAGCAGCGGATACAGGATCATCGTGACGACCAGGGGCGCCAGGGCCGCGAGAGCGAGCTGCCATTGCACGGCGAAGAGATAGACCAGGCTGATCACGGGGACGGTGATCGCCGTGAGCACGTCCTGGATCGCATGCGCGACGAGCTGGTGCAAGGCGACGACGTCGTTCTCCACGAGCTTGCGCACCGTGCCGGAGGTGCGCCGGTCGAACCAGCCCAGCGGCAGTCGCTGCAGTTGCCGGATGATCCGCTGTCGCAGCGAGAGCTGCAGCTCTGCGTCCGCGAAGTGGCTGACCAGACCGGACAGGAAGGCAGCCCCGAAGCTGACGAACAGCGCCGCCACCGCAACCGCGACGATCAGCCACACCCGTCCGGCGTCGACCGCCGCCCCGGAGAGTGCCGGCAGCAGCGTCCGGGCCAGCTCCACGATCGCCAGGAACGGCACCACACTGCTGGCGGCGCCGACCAGGCTCAACATCACGATGCCGGCCAGGCTGCCCTTGACCGGGGCGAAGAACGACTCCTCCGCCGCTGCTGTGGTTGCCTGCGCTCCCCGCCGGGACGAGCGCGTCGACTCGTCTGTCATCCCTCTGCCCCCCGCTCCCATCAGGCCCATCGAGGCCAACAGGCTTATTGAGAACCATTATCACATATCGTGTGAACACTGTTCTAATTAGCTCAGTATCCTAGAGGGAAGGCAAGGCTTACCTCAATACTGCTGGGGGGCTCGCTCGCCTACCGTGCAGCCAGTGCCGTCGCGCTCGGGAAAGGAGAGACCGTGGCCAGGACCGCCTCGACGCCGTTCCACGTCGGACTCACCCCCGAGCGCATCACCGACGCCGCGGTCGAACTGACCCGCGAGTCACACCTGCTGACCTGGTCGGTACGCGACCTCGCCGCGCGACTCGGCGTCGCTCCATCGGTGATCTACCACCACGTGGGCGGCAAGGACCTGGTGTGCCGGCGGGTCGTCGAGAGCGTGATCTCCCTCATCGAGCTGCCGCCGCTCGAACTCAGCTGGCAGGAGTGGTTTCGCGAGCTGCTCTACGGCATCGGGCCGCTCGCCGAGAGCTACCCCGGGGTCGCCAAGTGGATGATCATGCACGGCCCCACGATCCCCGCCGCCCTGCCGACCCTCGAAGCCGGCATGGCCGTGCTCGAGCGAGCCGGTTTCGGCGACCAGACGGCGTTCGCGTACGCGCTGTTGCTGAACAATGCGATGCTCACGATCTCCATCAGCGACGACCGGCTCGAACACGAAGGCGACGGCCCCCGTGACCACGCCTCGATGATGACCGAGTTCGAGCAGATGCCCACTGCCTCCGCAGCGGTCCGCGCGATGGGTCGCGAACTCATGCGCCCCTTCGCCGAAGGTGGCGAGACGGCCGCCCGAATCCGCGAGGCCTACTACCGCTTCGTCATCGACACCACCATCGACGGACTCGGCGCAGCGCTCGAGCGAGACACCCGCTAGGGCCCGCGCAACACCGACCCACTCGGAATAATTGACGATGATTATCGTTATCACTACGGTAGTCGCGCTACGCATCCGAGAGGCATGATCATGAAGAAGGACATCCACCCCCGCTACGAGCCGGTCGTCTTCCGCGACAAGTCCGCGGACCTGGCGTTCCTCACCCGGTCGACGATGACGTCGGACCAGACGATCGAATGGAACGATGGCCGGACCTATCCGGTGATCGATGTCGAGGTCTCCTCGGCCAGTCATCCCTTCTACACCGGGAAGTCCCGGATCCTGGACGCAGCCGGCCAGGTGGAGAAGTTCCAGCGCCGCTACGGCCGCTCGTCCTGACCACGGTGGGGATGGCGATCGCCGATGAGGGAATGCCTCGAGAAGCAGTTCACCGATCTCCTCGACGTCCAGTTCTGGCTCATGGGCCGCGATGTGGAGCATCCGGCGGGCAACCTCCTGGTCGAACTGGGACTCACTCGCGAACGACCGGCAGATCCTGAGCTTCCGAGCCGCTACACGATGGCCGGTCAGGACGAGTTGGCGATCGTCTGGCGATGCGGCCTGTTGCTCAGCTCCGCGTACGGAGACGTGCTCTGCGTTCGGGGACTCGCGCCCAGGCGGGTCACCTACCGGAGCATGCACGATCTGTGGGATCCGAGACTGGTCCGTGCGGCCCACCTCCATGCCGCACCGTGCCAGCCTCGCCACCTCGCCGAGGCGAGCGCCTGGTTCACCCGCTACGAAGCCGCAGTACGCGCGAAGGCCGGTGTGGATCACCGCTCGGCGCCTTCGGGCCTCGCCTCCGAGCTGGCCTCCCACCAGCGCAGCTCTCTGGACCGACCGTGGGCCGCGCTGGCCGAACTCGCCTCATCTCGCGTGCCACGAGACGTCGTCGAGCGGGCCTCCGGGGCGGCGACATGACCGACGAGTACGCCGAGCTCGGCGAGTTTCACGATCTCTTCATGAGCGACACCTGGAACGTGCTCGTTCCGGCCCTGGCCGCGGCCTTCGGCGGGCTGGCACCCGAGGCGACGATCGTCGACCTCGGCGCGGGAAGTGGTGTCGGTACGAAGAGGCTGGCGTACGTCACACGCGCCCAGATCGTGGCAATCGAGCGCTCACTGACGATGCGAGCAGGCCTGTTCGCGCGCATCTGTGACGACCCGGAGCTGTCCCAGCGGGTCACCGTCCTCGCCGGCGCCCTGCCATCGGTCTTGGACGAGATCCATCACCCGGTGGACGGCTTCGTCTGCGCGCACATGCTCGGCCACCTCTCCGCCGAGGAACGTCGGGACACGTTCGCCCGGCTGAGCGCTCTGCTCGCTCCGGCAGGTGTCGGACTGGTCACCCTTCCTCGTGACGCGTCGGACGCAGGAGTCGAGAGCCGGGAGGTCATCGAGGAACGCTGGATCGGTCGGCATCGCTACCTTGCGCGGCACGTCGCCGAGGACAGTGACGGCAACGGGTTCTCGGAGTACCGCGTACTCGACGGTGACCGCACGATCCGGTCCGCAACCTTCGCGTCGTCCTGGTCGATGCCCACGTACGACGAGTTGCTCGCCGAGCTCGCCGCCACGGGCCTGACCCTGGAGCCGCTGACAGCACCGACGTCCGACAACGAGTCTCAGCTACGGCCGACCGTAGGTTCAGTGCGCCTGGCCGAGTGAAACCGCATATCGAGTGGTGCCTGGATGCTGTTTCGATTGCCGGGAAACAGCACCCAGGCACCTCTCGATCCGGAGTGGATCAATGAGGTCGGGAGGGATCAGGCGGAAGTTGGGAGGAATCAGGCGATCTGCCGGAGCCAGCCGTGAGTGTCCTCGGCCCGCCCGTACTGGATGTCCATCAGCGCCTTGCGGATCGCACTCGTGGTTTCGCCGGGCTCACCCGAGCCGACCACGACATCGCCCTCGTCGTTGTGCAAGGACGCGATCGGGGTGATGACCGCCGCCGTACCGCAGGCGAACATCTCGGTGATCTTGCCCGAGAGCAGCCCTTCGAGGGTCTCGGCAACGCTGATCCGCCGTTCCACCGGCGTCAGCCCCCACTCGCTCGCCAAGGTCTGGATCGAGTCACGCGTGACACCCTCCAGGATCGATCCGGACAGCTCCGGGGTCAGCAGCTCGCCGTCGGTGGTGACCAGGTAGACATTCATCCCGCCCAGTTCTTCCAGCCAGGTGTGCTCGGCCGCGTCGGCGAACATGACCTGCTCGCAGCCATGGTCGGCCGCCTCCTGCTGGGCGATCAGGCTGGCCGCATAGTTGCCGCCACACTTCGCCGCCCCGGTCCCGCCGGGAGCCGCCCGGGTGTAGTTGGTGGAGATCCAGATCTTCACCGGCTTCACCCCGGAGGAGAAGTACGAGCCCGCCGGGCTCGCGATGCAGCAGTAGGTCACCCGGTGTGCCGGCCGAACCCCCAGGAACGCCTCCGACGCGAACATGAACGGGCGCAGATAGAGGGTCTTCTCGCCTCCGGTGGGCACCCAGTCGACATCGGCGGCGACCAGCGCCTCGATGCTGCCGAGGAAGTCCTCCGTCGCCAGCTCCGGCAGCGCCAGGCGGCGCGCCGACCGGGCGAACCGCTCGGCGTTCTTCTCGGGCCGGAACAGCCAGACGCTGCCGTCGGCATGCCGGTAGGCCTTCAATCCTTCGAAGATCTCCTGCGCATAGTGCAGGACGGCGGTCGCCGGATCGAGCGCGAACGGTCCGTACGGGACGACGGCGGAGTCGTGCCAGCCGTCGGACAGCGTCCAGGTCGCCACCGCCATGTGATCGGTGAAGTTGGTACCGAATCCCGGGTTGTCGAGAATTGCGGCCCGCTCGGTCGCGGAGCGGGGATGAGGGTTCCTGCGCTGCTCGAACTCCAGCGCCAATCGGTTGGCCATGATGGTCACGTTAACGCACCTCCTGAGACGGCCTCGGCGTGTTCACCGAGGCGTGGCTACGATGCGCCGGTGACCGCATCGACAAATGGAAAGACCGTGAATCTCGCCGTCATCGGCGGGGACGGGATCGGGCCCGAGGTCGTCGCCGAGGGGCTCAAGGTCCTCGACGCCGTCACGGGCCCCGGCGTGGTCACCACCACGCACTACGACCTGGGTGCGAGCCGCTGGCAGCGCACCGGTGAGGTGCTGCCGGATTCGGTGCTGACCGAGCTGGCTGCGGCTGACGCGATCCTGCTGGGTGCCGTCGGTGCCGCGCCCGGCGCCACCGACATTCCCAGTGGCCTGCTGGAGCGGGGATTGCTGCTCAAGCTGCGTTTCGCCTTCGACCACTACGTGAACCTGCGGCCCAGCCGGCTGTATCCGGGCTCGGTCACTCCCCTGTCGCCCGAGGTGGTGGCGAAGGGCGAGATCGACTTCGTGGTCGTCCGCGAGGGCACCGAGGGTCTCTACTGCGGCAACGGCGGCGTGGTCCGGACCGGTACGCCGGCCGAGATCGCCACCGAGGTCAGCGTCAACACCGCGTACGGCGTCGAGCGCGTCGTCCGGGACGCCTTCGAGCGCGCCACCCGTCGCCGCAACAAAATCACCCTGGTACACAAGCACAACGTGCTGGTGAACGCCGGTGGGCTGTGGCAGCGGATCTTCGCTGCCGTCGCCACCGAGTATCCCCAGGTCCAGACCGACTATCTGCACGTCGACGCCGCCACGATCTTCCTGGTGCAGGATCCGGCCCGGTTCGACGTGATCGTCACCGACAACCTGTTCGGCGACATCCTCACCGACCTGGCTGCCGCCGTGACCGGTGGCATCGGCCTGGCGGCCAGCGGCAACATCAACCCCTCCGGCGCCTTCCCGTCGATGTTCGAGCCGGTGCACGGTTCGGCTCCCGACATCGCCGGGAAGCAGATCGCCGATCCCACGGCCACGATCTCCTCGGTTGCGCTGCTGCTGGACCACCTCGGTCTGCAGGACGAGGCGGCCCGGGTGGAGAAGGCCGTGCTGAGCGATCTGTCCTCGCGGACCGGAGCTCGCCGGACCGCTGAGGTCGGCGACGCCATCGCTGCTTTGGTCTAGGAGCTGACAGCTGACGGAAATCGACCACTCAACCGCCCAGCTGGCGGGCTGACCGGCCCGTTCGGGCCATGGGTGGTCGATTTCTGTCAACGACGCGTGAGACGACTCCCAGATCGGGGAGTGTCGTGGGATCTCAGGCCTTCTCGGCCACGACCTCGGTGATGTCCTGAGTGCCCTGAACTACCGCGTCCTGCACGAGAATCGACGGGGTGACCGAGTGCGCACGGCGGGCCCGGCGACGCGGCTGATCCGCAGTCGTCGAGGGCTGCGAGGTGGCTGCCCAATCGTCGGGGTACATCTCGTACATGGCGGTTCTTTCTCGAGGTCGAGGTCAGGTGGACAGCAGAAATGCTAGGACATCCGACTATTGGACACCCGACTATTTCCGGATTGTTTCCACATGCTGGACGACCCCGTCCACCAGTCGGCGGCGGTCGCGCACACTGACGGGGTGAGTGCCCCACCGGAGTTGCCTGAGCTGGTCGTCCGTGCACTGCGGATGTCGTTGCAGCGCGGCTACGTCCAGGCCTCGCGCACCGAGACCGGACGCCTGCTGGCGACCCTGGCCGCGACCCGCAGCGGCACGATCGCCGAGGCAGGTACCGGCTGCGGCGTGGGCGCGGCCTGGTTGCGCAGTGGGGCTCCCAAGGACACCCGGGTGATCACCGCGGAACTCGATCCCGAGCTCGCGCACTGCGTGATGGACATGTTCGCCGACGACGACATCGACGTCATCCACGCCGATTGGGCCGATCTCGGTCAGCACGGGCCCTTCTCGCTGGTCTTCCTCGATGCGGGCAGCGCCGCGAAATTCCCCCGCGAGCAGATCGTCGATCTCGTCGACGTCGGCGGCATGATCGTGCTGGACGACTTCACCCCGTGCGCCAGCTGGCCACCGCTGTCGGCCGGCCGGGTCGACGTGGTGCGGCAGGACTGGCTCGCCGACGAACGCTTCACCAGCGTGGACGTCATGGTCGCCGGAGACACGTCGGTGATCATCGCCGTCCGCCGCTGACCCTGTCCTACTCGCACCATCTCGGTCTACTCCGCACCACGGGTACCTGGTGCGGAGATGACCCTGTTGGTGCGAAGTGGGATCCAGAGACCTGGGCGACGAGTCACATAGGCTGTGGCGCGTGGCGAGGGGGCGGAACAAAGCGATCAGAGTCGGCGTCGGCATCGTGCTGATGGCCGGCTTCGTGCTGATTGTCTGGGGCGTCCTGACACGCTACGCAGGCACCTGGGGCGTGCCGTACTTCAGCTTCACCTCCGACAACGGCTCGCCCTGCGTCAACAAGCTCACCGGCTTCGTCTGCGATCCACTGACACCGGCCGACGTCCAGTACTACAGCGATGCCGAACTGCCGCCCGACACCAAGGTGATCGCAGCCAGCTATACCGCCACCCACGACTACTTGTTGCACGCGAAGCTGGAAGTACCCAAGGCGTCTGCCGCCAAGGCGACCGCAGCGCTGATCGATGAGTTCGGCACGTGCGTCCCCAGCCATCCGGTCCCGATGCCGACCACCGATCTCGCCAATGTCTGTGTGCTCGCCAACGACGACGCGGTCAGCCAACAGAAGGAACCGCCGAGCCGGCTCTACGTGATCGGCACCGGCGTACGCCGTGACGACGGCACCCTGGTGATCGACATGACCATCCGGTCCCGCTGAGCCCTCCCTGCCCGCCCCCACCCTTCGTGCTCGGGCGGCTGGCTGGCCACCAGGCCTATCGTGCTCCGGCGCTCCCAGGTCGAGGGCTCCAGGCCCACCCGACAACGAATCCGCGCCGTTCCCCTGCACGAAAAATCTCCACTTCGCGGTGGATGCATCCACCGCGAAGTGGAGATTCTGAGGCGCGCTCTAGAAGTCCCAAGGATTCAGGACCGAGCGTGGATAACCCGGGATCAGCGGGCGGCGGTGCCCTCGACGTAGTCGTCGTCGTGCGACTTGACCCACGCCATCAGACCACGCAGCTGGTGACCGGTGGCCTCGATCGGATGCTGCTCGGCCTTGGCCCGCAGTTCCTTGAACTCCGGCGCACCGGCGTCCTGATCGTCGATGAACCGCTTGGCGAACGCGCCGGACTGGACATCGGCGAGAACGGCCTTCATGTTCTCCTTGACGTGCGCATCGATCACCCGCGGGCCGGAGACGTAGTCGCCGTACTCGGCGGTGTCGGAGACGCTCCAACGCTGCTTGGCGATGCCGCCCTCGTACATCAGGTCGACGATCAGCTTCAGCTCGTGCAGACACTCGAAGTACGCGACCTCGGGCTGGTAGCCGGCCTCGGTCAGGATCTCGAAGCCTGCCTGGACCAGCGCCGACGCGCCACCGCACAGCACGGCCTGCTCGCCGAACAGGTCGGTCTCGGTCTCCTCGGTGAAGGTGGTCTTGATGCCGCCGGCCCGCAGACCGCCGATCGCCTTCGCGTACGAGAGCGCGAGCGACCATGCCTGGCCGGACTCGTCCTTCTCGACGGCCACGATCACCGGGACGCCCCGGCCCTCGGCATACTCACGGCGGACCAGGTGACCCGGGCCCTTCGGCGCGACCATGCAGACGTCGACCCCGGCCGGCGGCTGGATGTAGCCGAACCGGATGTTGAAGCCGTGCGCGAAGAAGAGCGCGTCGCCCTCCTGCAGATTCGGCGCGATCTCCTCGGCGTAGATGGTGCGCTGGTGCTGGTCGGGAGCCAGGATCATGATCAGGTCCGCCTCCGCGGCCGCATCGGCGACGCTGAGCACCCGCAGGCCCTCGGCCTCGGCCTTCGCCGCCGACTTCGAGCCCGGCCGCAGACCCACGCGCACGTCGACGCCCGAGTCGCGCAGCGACAGCGCATGCGCGTGGCCCTGCGAGCCATAGCCGATGACGGCCACGGTGCGGCCCTGGATCACCGACAGATCGGCGTCGTCGTCGTAGAACATCTCTGCTGGCACTTGGTGTTTCTCCCTTGTCTACTGGTGTTTGGGTCAGATTGTGTGTTGAAAGGAACTTGTCGCAGGGCCGGTCAGATGGCCCGGATGTGCTTGAACCGTTCGCCGCGCTGGGTGCGATCGGTGATGGAGCGGTTGCCCCGGCCGACGGCGACCAGCCCGGATTTCACCAGCTCGCGCAGCCCGTACGGTTCGAGCAGCTTGAGCATCGCGTCGAGCTTCTCCGGCACCGCGGTGGCCTCGATGGTGATCGTGTCCGAGGTGACGTCCTCGGCCTTGGCGCCGAACAGCTGGATGATGTCCAGCACCTGGCCGCGCTGCTCGGGATCGACCTTCACCTTCACCAGGATCAGCTCCCGGCGGACGGCGTCGCGCTCCAGTTCGACGATCTTGAGCACCTCGATCAGCTTGTTGAGCTGCTTGGTGAGTTGCTCCAGCACGTGGTCTTCGGTGGTGACCACGAGGGTGATCCGGGACATGTGCGGATATTCGGTGGGCCCGACCGCGAGTGACTCGATGTTGAACCCGCGCCGAGAGATCAGGGAGGAGACGCGAGCGAGAACCCCCGGCTTGTTCTCCACCAGCACGCTCAGCGTGTGGGTAGTCGCCGCAGGGGTCACAGTGGTGATACTCACAGCTCTTCTCCGTCCCAGCGCGGGGCCATGTCGCGGGCCACCTTGATGTCGTCGTTGCTGGTGCCCGCGGCCACCATCGGCCACACCATGGCGTCCTTGTGCACCACGAACTCCACCACCACCGGCACGTCGTTGATCGACAGCGCCTTCTCGATCACCGAGTCGACATCGTCAGGATCCTCGGCGCGCAGACCGACACAGCCCATCGCCTCGGCCAGCTTCGGGAAGTCGGGAACACGGTTGGTCTTCAGATCGGTGTTGGAGTAGCGCCCCTCGTAGAACAGGGTCTGCCACTGCCGCACCATGCCCAGGCTCTGGTTGTTGATCACCGCGATCTTGATCGGAATCCCCTCCAGGGCACAGGTCACCAGCTCCTGATTGGTCATCTGGAAACAGCCGTCGCCGTCGATACCCCACACCACCGCGTCGGGCCGTCCGACCTTGGCGCCCATGGCCGCCGGCACGCAATAGCCCATCGTCCCGGCGCCACCTGAGTTCAGCCAATGGCCAGCCCTCTCATGGGGCAGGAAGTGGGCCGCCCACATCTGATGCTGACCCACGCCCGCGGCGTAGTAGGCATCCGGCCCGGTCAGCTCACCGATCCGCTGAATCACCTGCTGCGGTGACAGCGTCCCGTCCTCCGGCAGGTCGTAACCCGTCGGATAGCGGCGCTTGAGCTCGGTCAGGTAACGGGCCCAATCGGCCACCTCCGGCAGTTGGTCACCGCTGCGCAGCAGGCTGGTCAGCTCTGCGATGATCTCCTTGGCGTCGCCCACGATCGGGACGTCGGCATAGCGGTTCTTGGAGATCTCCGCCGGGTCGATGTCTGCATGGATCACCTTCGCTTCCGGCGCGAAGCTGGACAGCTGCCCGGTCACCCGGTCGTCGAAGCGGGCACCGAGCGTGATCAGCAGATCGCTGCGCTGCAGCGCGCCGACCGCGGCCACATCGCCGTGCATCCCAGGCATCCCCATGTTCTGCGGATGACTCGCCGGGAAACAGCCGAGTGCCATCAACGTGGTGACCACCGGAATCCCGGTGAGTTCGGCCAGTTCCAGCAGCTGCTTGGATGCCTGAGCCTTGAGCACACCGCCGCCCACGTACAGCACCGGCCGCTTCGCCGCGGCGATCAGCCGGGCGGCCTCGCGCACCTGCTTGCCATGTGGCTTGGTCACCGGGCGGTAGCCCGGCAGGTCCACTCGGCTGGGCCAGGTGAAGGTCGAGGTGTTCTGCAGTGCGTCCTTGGAGATGTCCACCAACACCGGACCGGGACGCCCACTGCTCGCGATGTGGAACGCCGACGCGATCGCGTTGGGGATGTCCTCCGGACGGGTCACCAAGAAGTTGTGCTTGGTGATCGGCATCGTGATGCCGCGGATGTCGGCTTCCTGGAACGCATCCGTGCCGATCGCGGGCGAGGGGACCTGGCCGGTGATGGCCACGATCGGCACCGAGTCCATGTGCGCGTCGGCGATCGGGGTGACCAGGTTCGTCGCCCCGGGGCCGGAGGTCGCCATGCAGACGCCGACCTTGCCGGTCACCATGGCGTAGCCCTGAGCGGCATGGCCGGCGCCCTGCTCGTGCCGGACCAGGATGTGACGTACGTACTGGGAGTCGTAGAGGGGGTCGTAGGCCGGGAGGATCGCTCCGCCGGGAATTCCGAATACGGTCTCTGCCCCCGCATGCTCGAGGGACTTCACCAGGGACTGGGCGCCGGTGTACTCACCGGCCGTGCCCGCGTCGGCCATCTGCCTACTCCTGTCGTGTTCCGAACCTTCTGAATGTTACGCCTGTGCATCGTCGGTCCCCTCCAGCCACGTCGCCGGGCCAACAAAAAACCCCCGCCGCCAGATGGCAGACGAGGGAAGCGCGTCGTGAGCTATGGGCTCAGCTGACGCGCTGACTAACTACGAGGAGAGACGTACGAAGCACCTGCCAACCATCGCCGATCAGCGGGGGTCCGTCAACGTGACGCCCGGGATGTCTTGACATTCGGAAGGACCCTCGGGCGCCCTAGCTTTTCCAGCACCTGCAAGGTCCCCGGCGTTCCTGCTCGGGTTTGTCGGCCTTGCTCTATCTGTATCCCGAGCAAAGCCGACAAGATCGAGCAACATCGGAAATGCCTCGAGTTCGGCTCACGAATGTGCGCGGGCGGCGTAGCGGGCCGGGGTCTCCCCGAGCATTTCGACGAAGGTGTTGGTCAGGTGCACCTGGTCGTAGAAGCCGAGTCGGAGCGCCAGCTCACTCAGGTCGACGGCCGGATCACGCTCCAGCGCCAACGCGGCCTCCTGCAGCCGGAAGCGCGACAGCACCCATTTGGGGCCAACACCGACCTCGCGGCGGAAACGACGCTGCAGAGTCCGCTCCGACGCCCCGACGGCCTGCGCCACCTGGTCGACCCGGAGTAGCGTGGAATCGGTCGCCATCCGGTCCACGACGGCACCGATCCCGGTCGTGATCGTGGGCGGCCGGTGCGCCCGCAGGGTATCCCGTAACCGCGCCAGCATCCCGGCCGGATCGGCCGCGGAGTCGATTCCGGCGTGCAACGACCCGATCTCGGCACCGAGAAGCTCCGCCGCCGGACGCACGGAGTCCGTCAGCGGCGCGGCATCCAGGCCCGACCAGTGGTGGAATCCATCCGGCCGGAATCGCGCACCCACCACCCCACCCTTTCCGGTCAAGGTGATCCGGAAGACCCGACTCACAACGCCGTGCACCAGCGTCGCGGGCAGCGGGTGGCCATGGCGCACCGATCCCGGATCGCCCCATTCGACGGTGAGGTGGATCGCCGGAAAAGAGATGACCGTCGATTCGAGCGGCCCGGCATCGGAGCGGTCCCAGGTCACGGTCCACAAGTGCGTGATCCAGGGAGCCAACTCCGGCCCCGGCGGATAGCGGTGCGTACTGAAAGCAGCGACACTGCTGGGCCGCCGAACCAGCCCCCGCTCCGGCTTGACACTCATATCCCGAACGCTAGCCCGCCCCACTGACGCATCTTTCCAAGAATCGACTCGCCCGGGGCGCCAGGCTGGTTGCATGAGTGAGATTCCCTATCGCCCAGTGGGCTATTCGACCCTGACCCCGTTCCTGTGCGTTGCGGACGGCGCGGCAGCGATCGACTTCTACTGCACTGTTTTCGGCGCGACGCTGGTGAGCCGGATGGATCTGCCCGACGGCAAAGTCGCCCATGCTGAGCTGCAGCTCGAACAGGGTCGGCTACAACTGTCCGATCCCCTGGACGGCTACGACCTGGCGGCCCCCTCCGCGGGCCCGGTGACCAACTCGATCGCCATCTACGTACCCGATGTGGACGCCACCACCAAACTGGCCACCGAGCACGGCGCGACCGTACGTGAGCAGCCCGCTACGTTCGTCACCGGCGACCGCTACGCCTCGATCCTGGACCCGTACGGCCATCGCTGGTC
This sequence comes from Microlunatus sp., assembly GCA_047605905.1. Lineage (GTDB taxonomy): Bacteria > Actinomycetota > Actinomycetes > Propionibacteriales > Propionibacteriaceae > Microlunatus. The sequence continues at coordinate 6,738 of JASGEZ010000180.1, read as the reverse complement.
GATCATGACCAGGATCGAAGATGTGTCCGACGAGGAGGCCGAGCGCCGTGTCGCCGAGTGGGCCGCCTCCGAGATGCCGTCCTAGCCGGGATCAGCGGACGGAGTGAGCCGTCTTGGTCCGCGACTTCACGGTCACCCGGAAGCCCAGGTAACGCTTGAGCAGCAGCCGGATCTGAGCGTCAATGGCGGGCGCGCAGAAGAAGATCGGACCGACCAGAGGCAAGGTTATCCACTCCGTCACCATCCTCACCCACGCGCGACGCGGACGCTCCGCCGGTCGCGGCGGCAGCAACCGCAACGCCACGACGGCCGAGATCATGAGGCTGAGGGGGGCAACGATGAACGCCACGATGTTCACCATGCCGGCGATCTCCGACAGCATCAGGCTCGAGTGGGTATAGATCGGCTGCAGGTAACCACTGGTCATCCGCAGTGCGAACAGCATCAGCGGCACCGTCGCCCACAGATGGAACTGGGTCACCTGCTGCAGGGTCAGGAACGCCTTCTCCCGCCACGGGATCCGCGAATTGCGCAGGTTCTGCTCCATCAGGTACGGGAAGTCGATCACCCCGTACGACCAGCGCCGGATCTGCTTGTACTGCTCCTTCATCGTCGCCCACCAGCTGTGTGATTGGACGGCGTCGAGGTAGACCGGCAGGTGCAGCGGCAACGTCTTGGCCCGACCGTCGGTCTCGTAGTACATCCGCCAGAACTGGCGCGAATCGTCCGGGATCACATTGGTGGACCAGAAGTCGACGCTGGCCAGGGCCTTCATGCCGAGCGCGTGCGAGGAGAAGATCCGCAACCGCTCGGGACGCGTCGAGTCGGCCAACGTCCACATGCTCGCGACGTAGCCGACCATCCGGGACGCGGTCGGCACCTCCCAGGCGTTGTTGTGGAACAACAGCACCGGCTGGTAGCTGTCGACATCGCGATCCGGGTTGGTCAGATAGGTGTAGGTGAGCACCTTGAAGTAGTGCGGGCTCGGCCGCGTGTCGGAGTCGAACGCCGACACGATGACCTGCTCGTCGGTGATGCCGTGACGATGCAGTTCCTGACGGGCCAGTTGCGCGCCCCAGCTGATGTTCGCGCCTTTGACCTTGCCCTCGCCGGGCAGGCCATCGGGATGCTGGGTGGCGAGGAAGTTCCCGAACCGGTGCGCGTACGCATTCTCGGTCGCGGCGATCTCGATCGGGCCCCAGACTGGCGAGCGCTCCTCGAAGGTCAGGCAGACCATCAGGCGCTCACTCGGAAAGTCAGCATCCAGGATCGCCTCGAGCGACTGCTCGATGATCTCGGACGACTCGCTGTAGACCGGGATCACGATCAGGTGATGCATGTTGTCCGGAGCCGGCACGTCGGCGCCGCTGTGCACCCAGGCATTGAGCGCGTGCAGCTCCTCGACCTCGGACTTGGTCAGGTCGGGCCGGTCGACCAGCTCGTGGATGCGCGCGTACGGATCGGTGAGGTTGCGCAGCCGCTCATCCCAGTCGATCGCCCGGTAGCGCTTCAGGGTGCGAAACTCCCGCGCCTGCCGGAAGGCGAGGCTCAGAGAGGCTCCCAGCCAGTACAGCACGTACGCACTGAATGCCAGGTACGCGATCGTCGGAGAGACCAGCAGCAGCAGCACCGGCACCAGGATCGGCAGCACCAGCATCAGGGCAGGCAAGGATTCCAGCACCCGCTGGGTCTGGTAGGAGCCACGTGTCGTCCGCGGAGTCTCGGCGCTGGTGTGATACCCCGTCGCGATGGCGGAATCGGTGATCGCAGAACTCCTCGGTCTCGGGCCGTCCCGGGCGTGGTGGGGCGCGGCGGCGGTCATCTTCGGCGAGTGCAGGCGACCCACTGGTCACCACTTCACTCCCCCGAGGGTATCCGATGGACGGGCCGGGACCCGAATGAGAATCGCCCAAACCCGGCACCCGTGACCAAATTCACGCGCTTACTTGCAGGGGTGGCCGCCCTTGACGCAGGTGCGGCCGGCTAGCCAGGTGGCGTCGAAGTGGGCGCGGAAGCCGTCGTACAGGGGGTGGCTGGCGGCGAGTTCGGGAGCCATCTTGACGAAGATCTCGTCGTTGGTGTGCAGCGCGCTGGCGCTCCAGTTCTGCGAACCGGTGTAGACCCGGTACTCGTAGCGCTTGCCGAACTTGCCGTAGACCATGAAGTACTTGTCGTGCACCGCGGATGTCCGACGGATGCTGACACCTGCCTCGATCAAGGCGTCGTACACGCCACGGTCCATGTCGATCTTTCCGCCGGACGAGCCGACCACCATCTGCACCTGGCACTTCTTGGCGCGCAGCTTCTTCACCAGTTTGAGCATCGCGGGCCGTCCGGAGGTGACGAAGTTCATCCCGATACGGACCTTGCAGCTGCTGTTCGCCTTCACGTCGTTGAGCCGGGAGACGATCGTGTCGGTCTGACCCTCGCGCTCGGGAGACGCGTAGACGCTCGCGGTGGGCGCGGTGTAGTAGCCGCGCTTCGCCTTCGCGTTGTAGTAGTCGTTCTCCGTGTAGTGCCGACGGTTCCACAGGTCGGCGAAGTACTTGTTCAGACCCGTGAACAAGGCGGTGTCGCCGTACACGGTGATGGCGTTGTTGCTCTGGTCGGAGCCGGAGGCGTACGTCATATTGGCCGACCCGAACCAGGACACGTTGGACCGCCGCGTTCCGGTGGGATCGGTGGTCGAGCTGAAGGTGAACATCTTGACATGCAGATCGCTGCTGTCACTGGTGCTGATGCAGCCACCGCCGGCCTTGGTCGGGCTCTCGTACTCCGCGGGCAGGTAGCCGCAGAACCGATAGGAGGACAGTTCGGTGGCGATCGCCAAGGCTTTGCCGGTGAGCGACTGGTTCTTGCCGTCGCTCAGCACCAGTACGGTGACGCCGCGCTGTTCAGCCTCGACCAGAGCCTTCGCCACCGGTTGCACCGACAGGGAGTAGATGGTCCCGCGGATGGTCGAACCGGCCGGCGCGTTGTCGATCAGCCGTACGACCTCGTTGAGGATGGTCTTGTCGCGACCGTCATTGGACTGCGGGTTGGCGAAGTGCGCCCACACCGGGTGGCCGGCGATCGTGGCACGCACGGTCGGCGCCTTCGTCGTGGCTGGTGCAGCCTCGGCCTGGGGCGTGCCGACGGTGCTGACAGCTGCCAGCGGGACGAGGACCAGCAGGGCCGCAAGGCTCGCAAGTCGGGTGGCAGTACCGCGGTGACGCCGCATGGTGCTCCTTGATCAGTCAGCTCTGGTGGACCCCGACCCAGCCGACCCTAAAGTCGATCACTGCCGTCACGCAAGTCACACGAGAACCAAACGCATCACAAGCAACTCGACACGCCGTAGCGCCGGCGAAATATTTCGTGGGATTTCCGCGCCCGCCGACCGGTTCCGGGCTCAGCTGCAGACGGCGCCCACATTGGCCGAGCGGACCAGTTTGGCGTACTTGGCGAGCACGCCGCGACGGGCCGGGCGCGGGGTCGGCGTCCAGGAGGCGCGACGACGTTCCAGTTCCGCGGAATCGACACCCAGCTCGAGCGTGCCGTTGGCGACATCGAGCGTGATCGGGTCACCGTCCTGCACCAGCGCGATCGGACCGCCGTCTGTCGCCTCCGGGGCGATGTGACCGACACACAAACCGGTGGTGCCGCCCGAGAACCGGCCGTCGGTGATCAGCATGACGTCCTTGCCCAGCCCGGCACCCTTGATCGCCGCCGTGATGGCCAGCATCTCGCGCATGCCCGGACCACCCTTCGGGCCCTCGTACCGGATCACCACCACGTCACCGGCGACGACGGTGCCGTTCTCCAGTGCGTCCATGGCTGCGCGTTCACCGTCGAAGACCCGCGCGGTCCCTTCCCACACCGAGGTGTCGAAACCGGCACTCTTCACCACCGCACCCTCGGGTGCCAGCGAGCCCTGCAAGATGGTGATGCCACCGGTCGGATGGATCGGATTGGACAGCGCCCGCACGATCGTTCCGTCGACGTCCGGCGGGGCGATGTCGGCGAGGTTCTCCGCCATCGTCCTACCGGTCACGGTCAGGCAATCGCCGTGCAGCAAACCGGCCTCCAGCAGGGCCTTCATCACCACCGGTACGCCGCCGACCCGGTCGACGTCGTTCATCACATAGCGGCCGAACGGCTTCAGGTCACCCAGGTGCGGCACTTTCCTGCCCACCCGGACGAAGTCGTCGAGGGTCAGGTCTACCTCCGCCTCGTTGGCGATGGCGAGCAGGTGCAGCACCGCGTTGGTGGAGCCGCCGAAGGCCATGGTCACCGCGATGGCGTTCTCGAACGCCTCCTTGGTCAGGATCTGCCGAGCCGTGATGCCCAGTCGCAGCATCTCCACCGCAGCCATGCCCGACCGGCGAGCGAAGCCGTCGCGGCGCCGGTCCACGGCCGGCGGCGCGGCCGAGCCCGGCAGCGACATGCCCAGCGCCTCCGCGGCCGAGGCCATGGTGTTGGCCGTGTACATGCCGCCGCAGGCGCCCTCGCCGGGACAGATGGCCTTCTCGATCTCGGTCACCTGTTCGCGGCTGATCAGGCCCTTCACGCAGGCACCGACGGCCTCGAAGGCGTCGATGATGGTGACCTCTTTGTCCCCCACCCGGCCGGGCATGATCGTCCCCGCGTACAGGAACACCGAGGCGAGATCGAGCCGGGCAGCGGCCATCAGCATGCCGGGCAGCGACTTGTCGCAACCGGCCAGCAGCACCGACCCGTCCAGTCGCTCGGCCGACATCACGGTCTCCACCGAGTCGGCGATGATCTCCCGGCTGACCAGCGAGTAATGCATGCCCTCGTGGCCCATCGAGATGCCGTCGGAGACCGAGATGGTGCCGAACTCCAGCGGATAGCCACCGGCCGCGTGGACGCCGTCCTTGACGGCCTTGGCGAGCCGGTCCAGCGACAGGTTGCACGGGGTGATCTCGTTCCAGGAGGAGGCGACCCCGACCTGCGGCTTGGCGAAGTCCTCGTCGCCCATGCCGACCGCGCGCAGCATGCCGCGAGCACCAGTGGCCTCGAGCCCGTCGGTCACCACTCGCGAACGCGGCTTGATGTCCACCCCGCCGTCGGGTGCAGAGGTTGCTGCGGAGGAATCGGTGATGGTATGGGGGGTCATGGCGGTCAGGTTACGCCGCCACCTCGCGGTTCCGATGGGCGACCAACGTCCGCCATCCGAGCCCGACCACCAGGGCCACGCCGAGCAATGGTCCGAAGTTCGCGACCAGCTGCTGCAGCAGTGTGAAGGCGCGTTCCTGACCTCCGCCGTACGGCAACAAGGCCAGCGGCAGACAGGCACAGACCCACAGCACCCAAGCGCCGCCGAGCAACCGGACCCACCGCGGCAGCGTCCGACCGAGCAGCACGGCGACCGCCATCGGCAGGATCCAGACGTAGTGGTGAGTCCAGGACAGCGGCGAGGCCAGACAGGTGCACAACCCCACCAGCGCAACAGCGAAGACCTGCTCCCCCGCCCGCCACCACTGGCAGGCGACGATGGTGCCGAACAGCGCGACCAGTCCGCCGACCGCGAGTCCGAGCAGGGTGAGTTCCCGGGTCTCACCGATCACTCGGTGGATCACGCCGAGGAACGACTGGTTGCCGGCATACAGCGGCGAGGCTGTGCGCGTGTCACCTCCCGACAACCCGAACCAGAACCGCCAGGTCTGTGACCACTGGAAGATTGCTCCGACCAGGGTGAACGCACCGAAGCTGATGATCGAGGTCCAAGCGATCCGCTTCTTGCCGAGCAGAAAGGCGAAGACCACGAACAGCGCCGGGGTCAGCTTGATCGCCGCCGCCAGACCGATCAGCGCACCCTGCGGGATGCGCCGCATCTGACCCGGCCGGTCGGGCAGCAGATCGGCGACCACGAGCGCCATCAGCAGTGTGTTGACCTGTCCGTAGCCGAGGGTGGTCCGGATGGGCTCGACGGCCAGCACCACCACGACGCCGATCAGGCCGAGCAGCCAGCCGCGCGGGACACCGCAGCGCTTCAGCACGGACTGCTGCGCCCAGATGAGCAGGAAGGTCCAGATCAGCTGCCACATCCAGTAGGCGCCGACGGCCAACGGCACCATCAGGATCGCGGCGATGGGCGGGTAGATGAAGTAGAGATTCCAGCCCGGTGTGGTGGTGGCGTAGATGTCTTTGCCGACCAGCATGTCGTGCACTGCGTACACATAGACCTGCAGGTCGATGGTGGACGGCTGCCACGGCCACGCGACCCCGTGGGCGATCACCCACGGAAGCAGCAGCACGGCGACGACGAACGGTGGAGCCAGCTCGACGACCCAGCGCCCGACCGGGTGCCGGGGTCCGGAATCGACGATGCCCCTCCCCGAGCCCGAGGTGGGCACCCTCATGAGTGGAGCCTCATGCGGCGATCTCGGCGTGCACGGCATCCAGGTCGGCGGCCGCCTCCGGATCCGGACCGATCAGGTTCCGCAGACCGGGTTTCGCGGCGTAGCGGGGAATCAGGTGCACGTGCAGATGGAACACCTCTTGGCCCGCCGCCGGCTTCGCCGAGGACAGCATATTGAGTCCGTCGGCATGCAGCTTGTCCACCAGCAGCCGCGCCGTGGTATCGATCGCCGGCCCGATAGCGGCCAGCTGAGGCGGGTCGGTGACCAGATCGGCCACATGCTCGCGGGGAATCACCAACGTGTGCCCCCGGGACCACGGTCCGACATCGAGGAAAGCGATGGCGGCCTCGTCCTCGTAGACCCGGCGCGACGG
>JASGEZ010000179.1:0-21818 GCA_047605905.1 Microlunatus sp. | reverse complement strand
TAATCGGAGACGTCGGCATTCGAGTATTGGAATGCTGTCACCGATAGAGTTTGAAACCCGTTCCACAAGGTCAGGCCGTCCGGACTGACCACCAACCCCGAGTGTCCGTGGAACAGGGGGAACCTCATCTTCGAGTCGGCAGTTGGACGAACCGGAACGCGCAGCGCAGACCGTGCCTGCCTCATGCGCAGCTGTGGTGAATCATCGCCGAGGCCCTTCGAGGTCCTCAAGAGCCCCATATTGCCGACTACGAACCCAAGACCGCGATGGCCGACTCATCGTCGGCACCCGCCGATCACCAAGTACATGGGCGAGACAGCAGCGGAGTTGCGTCTCGCCTTCAACGCCTTGCCACCGGTGAAAGCACTACTCTCGTCTGCAGGCCGCGCCATCGAGGTGGAGGCGGAAGTGATCCCCAGGAGTTCCTGCCGTAGGACAGGGCCTGGGGACTCGCGTTTCCTGGGACGGCCACCGAGTGCAGCCTTGACGATGAGCTGGGTGAAGATCTCTTCCTCGGTGAGCACCGTCATCTGCACCCATGAGGTGGCGCTGGGGTCGAGGATGCTGGAGTGAAGCGTCCGACCATTGCGAATCTCAGCGCCGACATCGTCGGGAACGACGATCACGCCACCGGGCGCTAAACACTCAAGAATCTCGGCATGTCCCGCCCGGCACAGGTGGGTGTAACGCTCGTGTCAGTAACCCACGTCGTCGCGTCAGGCATCCGACCCCGCCCATCGGGCCTCGTCCTCATCGTCTCAGACTTCATGATGGGCGCGCTGGTGTGCGGTCACCGTGTGGACGTAGCCGGTGCCGGCGTCAACCCCGATGTGGGCCTTCATCCCGAAGTACCACTGGTTGCCCTTCTTGGTCTGATGCATCTCCGGGTCCCGCTGTCCAGCAGCGTTCTTGGTCGAGGACGGGGCGGCGAACAGCGTGGCATCCACAATGCTGCCGCCGCGCATGATCCAACCCTGACGTTCGAAGATCTCGTTCTGCGCGGCCAGCAGCTTCTCCCCGAGCTGGTAGGTCTGGAGCAGGTGGCGGAAATGCAGCAGCGTGGTCGCGTCCGGGACCTGCTCGACGGCGAAGTCCAGCCCATGAACCTGCGCATCGCGTAGGAGTTGTAGATCGCGTCCTCGACCCCCTCATCAGACAACGAGAACCACACCTGCAACAGATACATCCGCAACATCGTGGCGACCGGCTTGGCCTTGCGGCCCTTCTTGCCCGGCCGATCGGCGTAGTAGAACGGCTCGATCAACCCCACCCACACGTTCCACGGGATCGCGGCGTCCATCGTTTCCAAGAACTGCTCACGCTTGGAGACCCGCCGGTTGCCGTACTCGACATCAGTGAAAGAAGCTGCTCACTATCCACCAGCCCATGATTTCGCGATCCCCACCACCACGCCACACACCAAGTCGGGCAGCGCAAAATCAGCGCATCCCTAGCCTTCCCCTACCTCGCTCGGGTAGATTCGAGTGACGGTCTGTTCACAGTCGAAGGAGAAGATCATGCAAACGGCCAACGTCTGGCTATCTGAGCACAGCAGCGAAAGACCACTGATCCTTCGAAACCTCGGTGAGGTCGAGAGCTTGCGGTCCAATTCTCTACCTGACGCGCTCGCGACCGACCCGGAACTCTTTCTACAAATCGCCAAGGAATGGACGATTCTTGCTGTGCGGATTGACGCGTCTGCGCCGGTAATCAGGGAACTGGTCGAGGCGCGAGAGCGTATGAGGGCTGGGCTCGCCGACCTCGGGGTGCCCGTGCGGGAGACATTACGGAGCCTCGTCGGCCGCCGCGATGCCCATGAGATCATCCCCGTAGTCAAGTCAGCGATGAATCGGGGGGACTTGACCGACCTTGATCGGGCCAAACTGACCGCGATGCTTTGGGTAGCAGAGAACCAGGCCGAGTACATCAGCCGGGCTTATGGGGGAATCATCCTGCCAGAGGTGACGGAGGGATTCTCATGGCCAGACTGCGCAGGATGCTGTGGACTTGGCTGCTCCGTATGCGGGGAGGGCTGCCTCCTCTGTTGTGTGGCGGGTTGCGTCGTCTGTGGCTGAGCCTGGATCCGCCCCGTTCGTGGGGTGGCGTGAGGTGGGAATGCCCTTGCTGACTCCAAACATTGGCATAATCTGAGCCTCGGCGTAATCGGTGTTCTATCGGCAAGTGCGGGTCGCGGCCATCATCGTCCGCGGCATGTGGTTCCCGATCACCGCGGACGGACAAGGCCATGAAGGCAGCAATCTGCCGGATCGGTGAGCCAGCTTGGACGCCGATCCTGTATCCGAACGCGGATCTGCCTTGCGCTGCTTGCGCATTTCCTGCAAGAGCCCGGCGTCCCGAGCCCTCAAGCGGGCGGTCGTGCTCGCGTCGCCGACGGGCTCTGATGAGCTGATATGCCGCAACCGTGAGCAGGTGGTTCCGCTCGAGGCGCTCAAAGAGCGGTTCGCTGACATCCAGCGTGCGCTCGCACCAGTGGCTCGGATCAGTGAGCAGATCGCGAGCTTCCCTGCAATGAAGGTGATCGCCGACGCGGCTCGGCAGCTGGAAGACGTAACCAATACCCCTTCCGCCAAGTTGACCAGGGTCGCCCTCCAGGCGGACCCGTCACCGACCGCACCTACCTACGCGTCTTCCACCGTGCGGACTGCCGCCTTCACGCCGGAAGAAGCAGCCTCGTCACTGATGACAGTCCCTACGCGCTCCGGCACGCCGCTGTCTCGACCTGGCTCCGCAGCACCGGCGACCCCGCTCTGGTCGCACGCTGGGCCACAGTGTCGCAGTCTTGCTGCGCGTCTATGCCCAAGACCGTCCACGGCACCGACCAGGAGTCCCTCGACCGCATCTGGAACGCGACACGCCGGGACGCCCAGACGCCCCCTCCAGGGAACGAATAGGGAACGGACAGCCGTATTCGACCGGATCTAGCCGGTTACAGCCGGATAGTGGACCAATCACGAAGATGGGCGAACGGCCTAGTGAGAGACCGTTCGCCCTGGTGTGGCAGGTGTTGGGTTCGAACCAACGTAGGCGATGCCGGCAGATTTACAGTCTGCTCCCTTTGGCCACTCGGGCAACCTGCCATGTCACCTCTACCCCGTCGGGGGCGTCGGCAACGCTCGCACACAATAGCAACTCCGGGCACCGGCGCCCAATCGATACCGTGGGGGCGTTACCGTACCGCTCGCAGCGCGAATCGACTCAGGACAGGAGGCGCCCCACATGGCGTCGGATAGCTCGTTCGACATCGTCAGCAAGGTGGATCGGCAGGAGGTTGACAACGCCCTCAACCAGGCTGCCAAGGAGATCCGGCAGCGCTTCGACTTCAAGAACACCGATGCCAGCATCCGCTGGTCCGGCGAGGCGATCGAACTGGAGGCCAACTCCGAGGAGCGGGTCAAGGCGGCTCTCGATGTCTTCCAGTCCAAGCTCGTACGCCGTGGCGTCAGCCTCAAGTCGCTGGACGCCGGCGAGCCACGTTCCTCCGGCAAACTCTACAAGATCACGGCCACGACGAGCGAGGGCATCACCCAGGAGAACGCCAAGAAGGTCACCAAGCTGATCCGTGACGAAGGCCCGAAGGGCGTCAAGGCGCTGATCCAGGGCGACGAACTCCGGGTCAGTTCCAAGAGCCGTGATGACCTGCAGCGGGTCCAGGCACTGATCAAGGCACAGGACTACGACTTCGCCGTCCAGTTCGTCAATTACCGCTGAACCGACGGACAACACCTCATCCGATCGGACAACACCAGTTCGCTTTCGGAAGACAGTTCGGGCAACACCAATACGGCAGTATCGAGACATCGATGCGTGAGGTTGGTCATAGGTCCCAAACGCGAGTTGTTCAGCTCGCGTAGGAACTCGCTGTTGTATAAGGTCCGGCGCCAGAGGGGGTGCGACGTCGTGGTCAAACGACTTGGAGTTGCCAGCTGTGGTCTGGCGCTCGTTGCTGCGCTGATGGCAGGCGGCTGCACGCCCGACGATGGACCGACGCAGAGTACGTCGCCGAGCCCTGCCGTGGCCGCTTCGCCATCGCCAACGCCAACGCTCGTGGAAACAGCGCAGGAGCGGCAGATGCGGCTCGACCAGGAGGCCGCCGAGAAGGCATACCTGACCGCCTCCAAAGAGGTCGGGCGGATCGCCATGGCCGGGGGCGCGGCCAAGCCCACGAAGATTCTCCTCGCCACGACTGCCGGCGACTATCTCGAGGTGCAGATCAGCGAGCTCAAGTACCTCAAGGAGCGCGGGCTCCGCGCTGATAAGCCGGTTCGCTCCACGGTGGTCGCGAACGGCGGCTGGACGCCCACCGAGATCGGGCTCACCGCCTGCGAAGACGCCACCCAGGTCCGGCTGCTGAAGAAGAACGGCAAAGACTTCAAGCAGGAGAACCGTCCCCAGCGGGCCATCCAGACCTTGACCGCCACCAAGAAGGCCGGCGTGTGGAAGATCACCGACCTGGATACCAAGTTCGTGAAGAGCTTCGACGGCGAGCCCGGGTGCCAGCCATGAGACGCACCGTGGCCATCTTGGCGGCCCTTGTCATGTGCACCACCGGCCTGACTGTGGCCGGCGCCGACTTCGCCGCAGCCGCCTGCACGGGAGGCCTCTACTCGAAGAAATGCACCAAGGTGGCGAAGAAGTCGGGGAAGGGAGGAACCAGAACGGTCAACGGAGGAGGGGGTGGTAACCAGTCCTACTACCGTTCCAGCAGCAGTCAGAAGAGGAGTGGTCCTTCCTTTGCGGAGATGCAGAAGGCGTCCTTCCGGGCTGTGGAGAAGTATCAGAAGTCGGTGGCGAGCTATCGACGGTGCATCGATCGCGGCGGCGCCTGCGGGTACACGCCCGACGTGCCGGCACTCCTGGATGGGGCGCAGGTGCAGTTGCTGGGTGGTCCGGCACCCACGGGAAATGGGCCGGTCGTCACTCTCACCCCCGCTCAGGCCGGGGCGATCGCCGTCGCCCGGCTCAGGCTGACCGCGGCCGCGCCAGTCATCGGTCCCGATCCGAAGATCAACAAATGGAAGATGGCCGTCGTCGGATACCCGCTGTGGCTATGGACCGATGGCCCCACCCATATTGGACCCGTCGGCGAGAACGTCGGCGGACTGTCGGTGTCACTGGACGCCAAAGTGTCCAAGACCGTGTTTCAGATGGGCGACGGGAACTCCGTCACATGTCGCGGAAGCGGCACCCGATACTCAAGTTCGGTGAAGCCGGCAACGAAGTCACCAACCTGCGGGTACACCTACACAAAGCCCAGCCTGCCCAGCAAGAAGTACACGGTGACCGCAATCACCTACTGGGATGTGACCTGGACCGTCAACGGGTTCAGCGGCATGGAGACCGTGCCTCTCGTCGCGGCTCGGGCGCTCCCGGTCGGTGAGGTGCAAGTCCTGCGACGCTGACAGCCGCGGCCGAATCAAGCCGGCCAACACAGGCCGCCGACCCATCACAGAGTCCGTCTAGCATGGCAAGCAGGTCCGCTCCCCAAGGGTGGACACCGACCAGCGGAGGTAAGCAGATGGGTTTCGTGGACGACATCAAGCAGAAGGCCGAAGAGCTGGGCGAGAAGGCCGGCGAGGCCTTCGAAGCGGCCAAGGACAAGGCTGAGGACTTGGTCGATGCGGCGAAGAGCAAGCTCGATGCCGACGGTGACGGCGACGTCGACAGCAGCGACGCTTCACAACTGTTCGAATCGGCCAAGAGCAAGGCAGAGGACGCCTTCGGTGATGTCAAGGACGAGGTCGCCGACTCGGCTGAGGACGTCAAGGACGAAGTCTCGTCCGAAGTCCAAGCCAAGGCCGAGGAACTCAAGTCGGACAACGCCTGAACCTCTTAGGATCCGCACCTCACATTTCGGTGGGCCGGCACGTCTTCTGAGGTGATGACTGCGAAACCACCGTACGAGGAGTTGGTCCGCGACCACGGGGTCCGGGTCTGGCGCGTCTGTCGGGCCATCCTCGGCCCGACAGACACCGACGACGCCTGGTCGGAGACCTTCCTGGCTGGCCTGCGTGCCTACCCGGAGCTGTCTCCGGGCGCGGACCACGGTGCCTGGCTGGCCACGATCGCCTATCGGAAGGCGATCGACGCGGTACGCGCCCGCCAGCGTCGAGCCGCTCCGACAGACGACATCGACCAAGGTCCGCGTTCAACCGGCTCACCCCTCACCCAGTCGCCGCTGGGTCAGCCAGGCGCGGGACCCGACGCCGACCTGGTCGACGCAGTGCGGTCGTTGCCCGACAAGCAACGGCTCGCGGTCACACTCCACTACCTCGCCGATCTCCCCTACGCGCAGGTCGCCGCCGAAGTCGGCGGCACCCCGGATGCTGCCCGCCGGGCGGCATCCGACGGTCTGCGTACGCTGCGGAAACGGTTGGCGAGCCCGACCTCAGGAGAACCGCGATGACCTCACTCGACCGCATGCCAGCAGCCAACCGACTGGACAACCCACTCGCCACACTCCTCGATGCCGACCCAGCCACCATGACCAGGCTGCACGAAGCCCTGACCGCCAAAGCCGCAGACGCCGGTCTGCTCAACCTCGCCTACCGCACGGTCGACTCCCCCCTCGGCTCCCTGCTGCTCGTCGCCAGCGGCAGCGGACTGACCCGAGTCGCCTTCGCGAGCGAAGGTCACGACCAGGTGCTGGCCACCCTTGCCGCCACGATCAGCCCACGGATCCTGCGGGCGCCGGGCCGATTGGACGAGCCGGCCCGCGAACTCGACGAGTACTTCGCCGGCTCCCGGCACAGCTTCGACCTCCCGCTGGACCTGACCACGACCGGCAAATTCCGCCGGACCGTGCAGCTGATGCTGCCCAGCATCGCGTACGGAACGACGGTCTCGTACGCGGAACTGGCCATCCGCGCCGGACGGCCAAAAGCGGTCCGCGCGGTCGGCAGTGCCTGTGCGACGAATCCGCTGCCGATCGTGGTGCCATGCCATCGAGTGCTGCGTAGCGACGGCAGCCTGAGCGGCTACCTCGGCGGTCTGCCCGCCAAACGCACCCTGCTGGAACTGGAGTCCCGCGTCAACGGCTGACTTCCCGGTTCCCGGCATCGCGTGCCCCACAGCACCCGCCGATCAAGCGACAAACCAAAACGCCCGCACACCGTGAGGTGTGCGGGCGCTGCGGTTCGAAACGGATCAGGCCTGGGGCGGCGCGGGCGGCTGCTGCTGCCCGTAACCCTGTTGCGGCGGCTGCTGGCCATAACCCTGTTGGCCGTAACCTTGCTGCTGCCCATAGTTGGGCTGCTGGGCGTAGGGGTCGGGAGGCATGAAGCCCTGCTGCTGCGGGTAGTAACCCTCCGGTGCCGGCGGACCATACTGCGCGGCATTCGGCGAAGTCGCCATGATGCACAGAACAGTCGTCACGATGCCGAGTCCGACGATGTTGAACAGGTAGAACCAGCCGGAATAGCCGGCATCGTGGAGGCGCCGGATGGTGATCGCGATGTTCGGCACCAGCGTGGCCAAGGCCCAGAGACCAAGAATCACCAGCGGGAAGATCGCACCCGGGGGAAACTCTGAGCGCTGAGCCGCGGTAGCGGTCGCGATGACCACCATGGCCCACCCGTAGAAGACGAGGACCACGATCGAGTTCGCGAGAACCCACCACCAGTACTCGCCACGGCTGGCGCGGCCGTCGAACGTGGCGTATTTCTGGAAGGCGCGCTTCACGGCCGGGATGAAACCGATGCCGTAGTGGGGCCAGTCAAGCGGAGGAACAGGAGTGCTCATAATGCTCCCGATTATCTCCCGATTCGGGGTCACCCATGCAGCAAATCCGACGTGATTCCGGACACCGAACCAATCGGGGAACTGATCACCGAGGCCAAGAGTCAGCGGCGACTCTGCACTTCCTCGAGCACCGTCCGATAGCGCGCGTCGAGTTCCTCGGCCGCGGCAAGTCCGCCCGACGGCACTTCATACCGGCCCGAGACCGGCGATGGCCACTGCGGCAGGACGCCGGTGAGTGCCCACCCCGCCTGCCGAGCCGCGCCGACAGCCACGCTCTCGTACGGATCGGTGGTCAGCACCGGTACGCCGAACACCTCCGCCGCGATCGAACGAACCGCCGCCGACTGCGCCGCTCCCCCGGTCAGCATGATCTGCTCCACCGGCGATGCCTGCTCGCGCAAGCTCTGCACCCCGTACGCGAGGCTCCACAGCACGCCCTCGATCGTGGCCCGCGCCAGATTGGCGGCAGTCAGATTCGCCAGCGTCATCCCGCGCAACTCACCGGTGGCATCCGGGAGCGGCGGAGTCCGCTCCCCCTCCAGGTACGGCAGGAAGACCAGGCCCTCGCTGCCCGGCGGCGCCGAGAGCGCCAGTTCGCTGAACTCAGCCAGCGACACCTGCAGCGCCTTGGCCATCGCCCCGAGATTGCGGGCACCGTTGAGGGTGCAGACCAGCGGCAGGAATCGGCCGGTGGCATCGGCGAAACCGGCGATCACCCCACTCGCGTCGTGGGTCTGCACCGGGCTCGGCAGGCAGGCCACCCCGGAGGTGCCGAGCGAGATCAGGGCAGTCCGATCGGGTACCACCATGCCCAGCGCGGACGCGGCGTTGTCGCCGGTGCCGGGACCGATCGCGATCCCGTCCGGGGTCTCACCCACCACCTCAAACGGCCCTGCCACCCGCGGCAGCGTTATCGTGCGGTCGAAGGCGAGCAGGACCAGGTCCTCGCGATAGGTGTTGCTCGCCGCATCGAAGTAGCCCGTGCCGGACGCGTCCCCGCGGTCGGTCACCGGGTCGAACGACCGGCCACCGATCTCCCAGGTGAGATAGTCGTGCGGCAGAATGACCTGGACGACCCGGGCCGCGTTCTCCGGTTCGTGCCGGGCCAGCCAGCGGAGCTTGGCGACAGTGAACGAGGCGACCGGCACCGAGCCCACCGCGTCGGCCCAGCGATCCGGTCCACCGAGGTCGTCGATCAGCTCCAACGCATCGGCCGCGGACCGATTGTCGTTCCACAGCAGTGCATCCCGCACCAGCTGACCCTCGGCGTCGAGGGTGACCATGCCGTGCTGCTGACCGCCGACACTGATCGCCTCCACCCCATCCAGCAGTGCCGGATCGGCGGTCGCCTCACGATAGGCGGACAGCCAGACCGCAGCGGAAACCTCCGTACCTTCCGGGTGATCGGCCCGACCGGTACGTACGACCTGACCGGAGTCGAGATCGCAGACGACGACCTTGACCGACTGAGTGGAGGTGTCCACCCCCGCGACGAGCCGGCGAGAGGTCACCCGCGGGCACCCATCAGATGTTCGAGCATCAGCTGCTGGATCTGCACGAAACCGAACCCTTTGCCGTTGAAGTAGGACGCCGCGTCGAAGTCCTCGTACGCACTAGCATCCGCCAGCAGATCCGCATAGGTCTCACCGGGGTTCAGCGTGGGCTGAGCCAGCTCAGCCACCTTGGCCGCAACGAGAGCCTCCTGCACCTCGGGATCGGCCCGGAAAGCCGCGGCGCGCTCCTTGAGGATCAGATACATCCGCATGTTGGCCCGGGCCGATTCCCAGACCCCGTCGTAGTCCTCGGTCCGGCTCGGCTTGTAGTCGAAGTGCCTCGGTCCGGTGTACGCGGGTGCGCCCTCCGGGCCGCCGTTCTCCAGCAGGTCGACCAGCGAGAACGCGTTCTGCAGGTCACCGTGGCCGAAGACCAGATCCTGGTCGAACTTGATACTGCGCTGGCCGTTCAGGTCGATGTGGAACAGCTTGCCGGCGTCCAGCGCCTGCGCGATGCCGTGCAGGAAGTTGAGTCCGGCCATCTGCTCGTGGCCGACCTCGGGGTTCACGCCGAACAGGTCCGGTCGATCGAGGGTCTGGATGAAGCCCAGGGCATGCCCGACGGTCGGCAACAGGATGTCGCCACGCGGCTCGTTCGGCTTCGGCTCGATCGCGAACCGCAGCTGATAGCCCTGATCGGTGACGTACTGCGCCAGCAGGTTCGCGCCTTCCCGATAGCGGGCCAGCGCCGCCTGGACGTCCTTGGCGGCGTCGTACTCGCTGCCCTCGCGGCCGCCCCACATGACGAAGGTCTGTGCGCCGAGTTCGGCCGCCAGATCGATGTTGCGGAGCAGTTTGCGCAGCGCGAACCGGCGGACCGACCGGTCGTTGGAGGTGAGACCGCCGTCCTTGAAGACCGGATGGCTGAACAGATTGGTGGTGATCATCGGCACGACCACACCGGTGTCGGCCAAGGCCGTGGTCAGCCGCTCGATCTGCCGGGAGCGCTCGGCGTCGGTCGCCTCGAAGGGAAACAGGTCGTTGTCGTGGAAGGTGAGACCCCAGGCGCCGATCTCGGCGAGCTTCTCGACGGCCTCGACCACATCGAGCGGGGCCCGGCTGGCACTGCCGAACTGATCCTGACCGACCCAGCCGATGGTCCACAGACCGAAGGAGAACTTGTCGGCAGGGGTGGGTGTGACGCTCATGAGGCCTCCAGTGGCACCAGATAAAATGTTGATTAAGACAACATATTGGCGAGTTCGACGGTCGTCAAGGGTCGCGATGCGCTAGAGTCCGACTCATCCAAGCCACCGCCTCGACCCGCCGCAGCAACCTGAGCCGGCTGTTGACGCTGGTGCACCACGGCGGTCGGTCGTCACGCGCCGTCCTCACCCGGCAGACCGGTCTCAACCGGTCGACGATCGCCGACCTGGTCGCCGAACTGGCTGAAGCCGGCCTGGTTTTCGAGGGCGCGGCGGCAGACGGCTCACGCGGCGTCGGGCGGCCGAGCCCGCTCGTGACCGCGAATCCGTCGGTCGCCGCCTTGGCCGTGAATCCCGACATCGATGCCGTCACCCTCGGCCTGGTCGGCCTGGGTGGTGTCGTACACGAGCGAGTACGCCGTCCCACGACCGGCTCGCTGACCGCGACCGAGGCCGTCGACCTGGTGCAGGCTCTGGTGGCCGAGCTACGCCCGGAACTGGACAACCAGTTCACCGTCCTGGGAGTCGGCGTCGCCGTCCCGGGACTGGTCCAGCGATCCACCGGCACGGTGGCGCTGGCCCCCCACCTGCAGTGGCGGGACGAGCCGTTCGCGGCCCGGCTCACCGAGGCCACCGGCTATCGCTGCGTCGTGGCCAACGACGCTCGGACCGCTCTGGTCGCCGAGGGACTCTTCGGCGCCGGCCGCGGACGCCCGGAGTTCGTCTATCTGAACGGCAGCGCCAGCGGCATCGGCGGCGGCATCGTCACGCACGGTCGGCCGGTGCTCGGGCGACACGGGTACGCGGGTGAGTTGGGGCACCGGGTGGTGCATCCCGGTGGCCTGCGGTGTCACTGCGGCCGGATCGGCTGCCTGGAGACCGAGGTACGCCGCGACCGCCTGCTCGCCGCTCTCGGCCTCGACGACGCCGCCGCGGACCAGCTGCCGGAGAGACTGACCGAGGGTCTCGTGGGAAGTCGAGCAGCCGAGGTCCAGGCGGAGATCGACCGGCAACTCGACTGGCTGGCACAGGGACTCTCCGACATCGTCACCGCACTGGACCCGGAGGCGGTCGTGCTCGGCGGCTTCCTCGCGACCCTCGCCGACGCATCCGGCGGCCGGCTGCAGGAACTCGTCCGCGGCACCGGGTTCGCGGCCCTCAGCAACGACATCGAGATCGTCCCCGCCGCCCTCGGCGCCGACCTCCTCACCATCGGCGCCGCCGAACTGATCTTCGCCGACCTGCTCGCCGATCCGCAGTCCTACGTCAGCTAGCGGGCTACCCGCCACCAGGCCCAAGACGGCGCCGTCCGATCGGGACGGCAGGTGGCGCTCCGGTCGACTCGCCGGACACCAGCACCGAGGGCAGCAGCACCGGAGCAGGCCGCTCCCCTCTCGTCATCTGCCGCACCAGATGCTCGACGGCGAGCTCCCCCAACTCGGCGCCGGGAGACCGCATGATCGTCAACGTCGGTTCGGCAAGGGCAGCCATCTCCTCGGAGGTGATCAGCGAGACGATCGAGAGGTCCTCCGGCACCCGCAGGCCGAGCTGGTGCAACCCGATCGGCAAGCCGATCGCGGCGAACTCGTTCAACAGCACGACCGCCGTGGCGTCGGGCTGCTCGGCGGCCAGCCGCTGGGCGAGTTCACGACCGGCGCCGGCGTCGCGCCCGCAGGCCACGATCACGGCGGTCAGGCCGAGTCGTGCTGTCACGTCCGCGAACGCCCGCTCGGTCCGCACGTACGGACCGTAGTTGTGATAGCTCTCGCTGAGCTGGGTGCCGGTGACGAGCACGATCTGCCGGTGACCGAGGTCGTACAGGTGCTGGACCGCGTCGGTCACGGTCTGCTCGAAGTCGATGTCGACGTGCAGACTGCCCGAGGGATCGGCGGTCCGCCCGATCAGCGCGTACGGCGTGCCGGACGCCTGCAAGGCGTGGACGCGCGGGTCGTCCAACTGCACCTCCATCAAGATCACCGCGTCGACCATCCGCTGGCCGAGCAACTCGGTCATCTCCCGGCCGTCGTTCGCGGCCGGCCACATCATCAGGTGGTAGCCGTGCTCGGCCGCCCTACGCGCGGCCGCGACCATGAACTCCATCCCGGAGTCACCGAGCCGGTGGTCGAGAGCGGGGTACGCCAGCGCCAGGACCCGGGTCCGGCGGCTGGCGAGCGCCCGAGCGACCGCGTTGGGCCGATAGCCGAGTGCCTCCATCGAGGCTTCGATCCTGGCTCGGGTGGCCTGGGTGACCGGTTTGGTGTTGTTGATCACGAAGGAGACCGTGGCGATGGAGACGCCGGCATGCTCGGCGACATCGCGCATGGTGGTCATCGGCTTCCTCCGGGTCGGCCGGCGAGGTCCGCATAGTTCACCCGGTGATTCTCCGCCAAACCCTTGACACCGGCTCGACACAGCCAGCAGAATCCTCGTCCAAGCGATAGTTAATCGCTTTACCACTCTCTCCACCAGACCCCGTCGTTCCTGGTCATCACTCGGTTAACCGCTTTGACACCGAGACCGGGCGACCCACTCAGCAAAGGAGCTGATCGCGCGATGATCCCCAAGAAGGTCGCCGCCGGCATCGCCCTCGCGGCAGCGCTGCCCCTCACTCTGACCGCGTGCGGCGGAGGTGGAGGGACGGAGGGCTCCGGCTCTGATTCCACCGAACAGGTCACGAGCCTGTCGATCCTCGACTACTACAACAACGATCCCGACAAGCAACTCGTGCAGAAGGGTCTCGACACCTGCGCGAAGCAGCTCAACATCACCGTCAACCGGGAGACCGTGCCCGGCGACACCCTGATCGCCAAGGTCCTGCAGCAGGCGTCGTCGAAGACGCTGCCCGACGTGCTGATGATCGACAACCCGGATCTCCAGCAGATCGCCGCCACCGGCGCGCTGGCGCCGCTCGGCCAGTACGGCATCAACGGCGACGGGATCCAGGAAGGCGTGGTCCAGGCGGCCACGTACGAGGGCGAGCTCTACGGTCTGCAGCCGGTCACCAACACCATCGCGATCTTCTACAACTCCAAGATCTTGAAGGAGGCCGGCATCGAGCCGCCGACGACCTGGGCCGAGCTGAAGGACAGCGCCAAGAAGCTGACCAAGGGCAAGCAATACGGGTTCGCCTTCAACGCCACCGCCGACTACGAGGGTGCCTGGCAGTTCCTGCCGGCCATGTGGACCAACGGCGGCGACGAGACCGCGCTGACCACCCCGCAGGTCGCCGAGGCGTTGCAGCTGTGGAAGGACCTGGTCGACTCCGGCGCCGCCTCCAAGAGCGTGGTGACCTGGAGCCAGGGCGATGTCGCCGACCAGTTCAAGGCCGGTCGCGCGGCGATGATGCTGAACGGCCCGTGGAACATTCCCTCGCTGTCACAGGAGAAGAGCCTCGAGTGGGGCGTCGTCACCTTCCCGGTGAACAAGGAAGGCCAGAAGTCGATCGCACCGCTCGGCGGCGAGGCCTGGACGGTCCCGCTGACCGGCAACGAGGCGAAGCAGGCCAAGGCCGCGGAATACGTCAAGTGCCTCAACTCCGACGAGGTCGCCCTGCAGTTCGCCAAGGACCGCTTCGTGGTGCCGACCAAGCTCGAGCTGGCCAAGACGTACGCCCAGGAGGTGCCCGAGATGGCCGCCTTCACCCAGCAGGTCTCGACCGCCCGCTCCCGCACCGGCAAGCTCGGCGACAAGTGGCCGGACACCGCCAAGATCATCTACACCGGCCTGCAACTCACCCTGACCGGAGAGTCCGCCCCGGCGGACGCGATGGCCAAGGCCGGCGCGCAGTAGCACCCTCCCGACCAGGGAAGGACGCTCCATGACGAGTACCCACATTCCGGAGGCCGCCCCGGCCGCCGACAGCAGCACCCCCTCCGCCCGCCGACGTCACCGGCGTGCCGAGCAGCTTGCCAAGCTCGGCTTCGTGATCCCCGCGGGTGTGGTGCTGGTGCTGCTGTTCGGCTACCCGGTGGTCAAGAACTTCACCATGAGCTTCCAGGACTACGGTCTGAAGACGTTCTTCACCGGCAAAGCGCCCTTCGTCGGATTCGAGAACTACGGCACGGTGGTGGGCGATCCGATCTTCACCAAGGCACTGGCCAACACCGCCTTGTTCACCGTCGGGTCGATCCTGTTCCAGTTCACCATCGGCATGCTGCTGGCGCTCTACTTCCACCGGAACTTCCCGCTCAGCGGGGTGTTGCGCGGGCTGCTGCTGATGCCGTGGCTGATCCCGATGATCGTCGCGAGTGCCACCTGGAAGTCGATGCTGGACCAGGACTCCGGGATCGTGAACCGGTTCCTGGCCGGCATCGGGCTGGTCGACTCACCGATTCCCTGGCTCAGCTCGACCGACTTCGCCCTGGTCGCGGTGATCATGGTGAACATCTGGATCGGCATCCCGTTCAACGTGACCTTGCTCTACAGCGGGCTGCAGGACATCCCCGGTGACCTGTACGAGGCCGGCGCCCTCGACGGGGCCACCGGCTGGAAGGCGTTCTGGCACATCACCTGGCCCAATCTGCGCGCGGTCGTCGCGGTCGTGGTGATGCTCGGCGTGATCTATACCCTCAAAGCGCTGGACATCATCCTCGGCCTGACCCGCGGCGGGCCGGCCAACGCCACCCAGACCATCGCGACGATGTCGTACCAGCGGTCGTTCGTGGAGTTCAAGTTCGGCCAGGGTGCCGCGTTGAGCAACATCTTGATCTTGATCTCACTGGTGTTCGCCATCGTCTATCTGCGGCTCACCCGCCGCCAGGTCGACGAGTGAGGAGCTGACCGTGTCCACCTCCACCAGCCGCTCCTACCTGCGCACCGCGATCGCGATCGTGCTGCTGGCGATCATGTTGTTCCCGCTGTACTGGATGGTGAACGCCTCCCTCCAGGCCTCCGGCAACACGCTGAACGCGACCCTGTTCCCGACCGACGTGAGCCTGGACGGCTACCGGGTCGCGATCCGGGACCAGGGCCAGAACCTGGTCACCAGCCTGATCATCGCCGCCGGCACCGTGATCGTGACCTTGGCCGTCGCCACCCCGGCGGCGTACGCGCTCGCCCAGTTCCGGTTCCGCTGGGTCGGGATCGCGCTGCTGCTGATCCTGATCACCCAGATGATCCCGGGCATCGTGATCGCCAACGGGCTCTATTCGATCTACGAGAGCCTCGGGCTGCTGAACTCGATCCCGGGTCTGATCATCGCCAACAGCACCGCCGCGATCCCGTTCGCGATCTTGATCATGCGATCGTTCATGGTCGGGGTGCCGCCGTCCATCGTGGAGGCGGCCCGGGTCGACGGCGCGGGACTGTTCCGCGCGTTCATCTCGATCGTCGTGCCGATCGCCCGCAACTCCTTGATCACCGCGGGTCTGTTCACCTTCCTGTTCGCCTGGAGTGACTTCCTGTTCGCGCTGACCCTGACCACCAAGGGTGACGTGCGGCCGGTCACCTTGGGCATCTACACCTATCTCGGCTCGCAGGTGCAGAGCTGGGGGCCGGTGATGGCGACCGCCACCCTGTCCGCGATCCCGGCCATCATCTTGCTGGTGATCGCGCAGAAATACATCGCCGCCGGGGCCACCGGCGGTGCCGTCAAATAGCAACCGTCACGAAGGACTGCCATGACCAGCACGGCTACCTCGACCCTGCGCGTCCTCGTCTGGGGTGAGAACCGGCACGAACAGATCGAGCCACATGTCCGCGAGATCTACCCCGACGGCATGCACACCACCATCGCCGAGGGCATCACCGAGCAGCTCGGCGATCGCGTGACCGTGACCACCACGACCCTGGACGAGCCCGAACACGGCCTCACCGAGGACGTGCTGGCCAACACCGACGTACTCGTCTGGTGGGGTCACGCCGCCCACGACGAGGTCGCCGACGACGTGGTCGATCGCGTCCACGCCCACATCCTGTCCGGGATGGGTCTGGTGGTGCTGCACTCGGGACACTGGTCGAAGATCTTCGGCCGGCTGATGGGCACCACCTGCACGCTGCGCTGGCGCAGCGAGCAGGACCGCGAGCTGGTCTGGACGGTGAACCCCACCCATCCGATCGCCCAGGGCGTGCCGAATCCGATCATCATCGACCAGCAGGAGATGTACGGGGAGTTCTTCGACATCCCGGCGCCGGACGAGCTGATCTTCATCTCCTCCTTCACCGGCGGCGAGGTCTTCCGGTCCGGCTGCACCTTCCGCCGCGGTCACGGAAAGATCTTCTTCTTCTCCCCCGGCGACCAGGACTACCCGGTCTACTACCACTCCGATGTGCGCAAGGTGATCGCCAACGGCGTCCAGTGGGTCCGCTGCGAGTTGCCGGAGCGCACGCTCCCGACCCTGTTGCGCTACGAGACCGACGACTTCTTCAACGGTCACGACTACACCGGTCCGATCGAGGATCGTGGGGATGAGTGAGAGACCGCTGCGTCTGATCCAGGTCGGGGCCGGGGACATGGGTCGTGCCTGGCTCGCGGCCATCGGCGCCGATCCGGACGTCGAGCTGGCCGGACTGGTCGAGCTGGACCGCGCGGTCGCCGAGACCGCGGCCCGAGCGGCGGGTCTCGGCGTGCCGATCGCGGCCTCGGTCGCGGACCTGCTGGCAGCAGGGGTGGCGGCGGATGCGGTGGTCAACGTGACCGTTCCGCGTGCCCATCACCCGGTGAACACGGCCGCACTGGCGGCCGGGCTGCCGGTGCTGTGTGAGAAACCGCTGGCCGACTCGGTGGCGGAATGCCTGTCCATGGTGGCCGCGGCCGAGAAATCGGAGCAGCTGCTGATGGTGTCGCAGTCCCGCCGCTACTGGCGCGCGGTCGCCGCGCTGCGTCGGCAGCTGGCCGCGCTGGGTCCGATCGCTTCGGCGTCCTGCCAGTTCTCCAAGGCTCCGCACTTCGGCGGCTTCCGGGCGGAGATGCCCTATCCGCTGCTCATCGACATGGCCATCCACCACTTCGATCTGGCCCGGCACCTGATGGGCCGCGAGCCGACCGCGGTGTTCGCCCGGTCCTACAACCCGTCCTGGAGCTGGTACGCCGGTGACGCTTCGGCCGCGGTGATCTTCGAGTTCGGCGACGGCGTCACCTTCACCTACGACGGGTCCTGGTGCACGCCGGGACTCGAGACCTCCTGGAATGGTGCCTGGCGATTCGGCGCGGCCCGCGGGTCGGCGGTCTGGGACGGTGACAACGCACCCCAGGCCGAGACCGACGACGGCACGGCGGTGCCCGGTCTGCTGCCCGACGTGCCCGAGCAGATTGCCGGGTCCCTGGCGGAGTTCGTCGCGGCGGTACGGTCCCGGGCGGCAGGCGAGCCGGTGATCCCGAACGGCGAGGTGCACACCAATGTGCTCAGCGTCGCGATGGTGGAGGCCGCCGTACGGTCGGCCGAGACCGGGGTCCAGGTGAAGATCGCGACCGTGGTCGAGGACGCGTACGCCCGGGCTCTTGCCGACGAGCAGAACCCGGAGGTTCGGCAGGTGCTGGCGTCGTGGACCTCCGTCCAGCACGTCGTGGGTCTGGTCGGGGCTGCCGTCTCCTAGGCTGCTGCGGTGACCACTCCAGCGACGCAGTCCGTCCGCTCCGTCATCCCGCAGCCGGTCAGCACCGAGCCGCGACCCGGCAGTTTCACGCTGACCGAGGACTTGGCGATCGCCACGGACCAGCCGGGCTGGGCGGCGGTGGTCCGCCGGCTCCTGTCTCCCGGCACCGGACTGGAGCTGCTCACCGATCCGGCCGTCGCGCTCCGGCTGGTCAGGGATGAGTCGCTGGCCGAGGAGGCGTACGTCGTCGAGGTCACCGAGGACGGCATCGACCTCACCGCCGCAACGACCAGGGGACTGAACTGGGCCACCCAGACCCTGCGCCAGCTACTGCCGTCCTCGGTGCTGCGACCGGCTCCGAGCGGCGAGGCGCTGACGCTCGACTGCGTCAAGATCAGTGACGAGCCGCGGTTCGGCTGGCGCGGGGTGCACCTGGATGTCTGCCGGCACTTCATGCCGCTGGCCGATCTGTTCCGCTATGTCGATCTGGCGGCGCTGCACAAGTACAACGTGTTCCATCTGCATCTGACCGACGACCAGGGCTGGCGGTTCGCCTCGCAGCGCTATCCACAGCTGCAGGAGCGGGCGAGCTGGCGGAGCGAGACCCAGCGGCATCTGCAGAACTTCGCCGACGGCACCCCGCACGGCGGTTTCTATACCCAGGACCAGCTCCGGGCCTTGGTGCGCTACGCCAAGGATCGCGGCGTCACCGTGATGCCGGAGCTCGAGTTCCCCGGCCACGTGCTGGCGCTGCTGGCCGCCTATCCCGAGCTGGGCAACCATCCCGAGACCGGCTACCAGCCGGCCACCACCTTCGGTGTCTTCCCCGAGGTGCTCAACCTGTCCGACGACGCGATGCAGGTCATCTTCGACCTGTACGAGGAGCTGCTGGACATCTTCGACAGCCCCTATGTCCACGTCGGCGGCGACGAGTGCCCGCGGACCGAGTGGATCGACAGCCCGGCCGCCCGGGAGCTCGCCGCCCGACGCGGCCTGCCCGGACCGGAGTATCTGCAGCGCTGGCTCACCGAGCAGTTGCGCGACTGGCTGGCGGCTCGCGGCCGGCGCCTGGTCGGCTGGGACGAGATCAACGACGAGGGTCCGTTGCCGGGGGCTGTGGCGATGGCCTGGCGCGACGCCGCGTACGGGGTCAAGGCCGCCGAGGCGGGGATGGATGTCGTGATGGCGCCGCTCAGCCACACCTACTTCGACTTCTATGCCAGCAGCGACCCGACCGAGGTCTACGCGATCGGCGGGCTGACCACACTGGAGAAGGCGTACGCGTTCGAGCCATTGGCCGGGGTGCCCGAGGCAATCCACAGCCGAGTGCTCGGCACCCAGTGCCAGATCTGGCGGGAGTACATCGCCGACACCCGACGGACCGACTACATGCTCTATCCGCGTGCCTGCGCGCATGCGGAGGTGGCCTGGTCGTCGCCGGAGGGCCGGTCCTACGACGAGTTCCTCACCCGGTTGCCGGTCCATCTGGAACGACTGACCGCCCTGGGAGTCGAATACCGGCCGCTGGCGGGTCCGCTCCCCTGGCAACAGGGCGGCACCGGCGCGCTCCGCCGCCCGGTCGAGCACGGTGGGCTGCCGATCGAGGGTTGACAGACGCGCCAGTGATCGACTCCGCCAAAATCCCTGGGCTGAGAAGGGAATATTTGGCGGTGAGGACGCCCTTATCATGACTGAGGCGCTGACGCGTCCATGCGGCACGCCCACGAGGGAAGGGCCGCAACCACGAGGTCCTGCGCAGCACACCGGCGCGGGTCCGCGCCCGAACCGCCCCGGCGAGGGCACGCCAGACGGAAGAAGGCTCCACGCAGTGCGACAGGTCCACACGCTCGACCGGGTGGTCATCCGCTTCGCCGGCGACTCCGGCGACGGGATGCAGCTGACCGGTGACCGCTTCACCGCGGACTCGGCGACCTTCGGCAACGACATCTCCACGCTGCCGAACTTCCCCGCCGAGATCCGTGCCCCCCAGGGCACCATCCCCGGTGTCTCGAGCTTCCAGCTGCACTTCGCGAACTTCGACATCATGACCCCGGGCGACAGGCCGGACGTGCTGGTCGCCATGAACCCGGCCGCGCTGAAGGCCAACATCGCCGATCTGCCGCGCGGCGGTCTGCTGATCGCCGACACCGCCGACTTCACCAAGCGCAACCTGGCCAAGGTCGGCTACGACGCCAACCCGCTGGAGGACGGCACGCTGGCCGACTACCAGTTGCATGCGCTCGATCTCACCGGGATGACCGTCGAGGCGGTCAAGGAGTTCGGGCTGACCCGCAAGGACGCCTCCCGCGCGAAGAACATGTTCGCGCTCGGCCTGCTGTCCTGGCTGTACGGCCGTCCCACCGACGGCACCATCAAGTTCCTGACCAGCAAGTTCGCCAGCAAGCCGGAGATTCGCGACGCCAACATCACCGCGTTCAAGACCGGGTACGCCTTCGGCGAGACGACCGAGGTGTTCGCGGTCACCTACGAGGTGCCGCCGGCCCCGATGCCGCCGGGCACCTACCGGCAGATCTCGGGCAACCTGGCACTCGCGTACGGGCTGATCGCCGGCGCCCGCAAGGCGGACCTGCCGCTGTTCCTCGGCGCCTACCCGATCACGCCGGCCTCCGATGTGTTGCACGAACTGAGCAAGCACAAGCGGTTCGGCGTCACCACCTTCCAGGCCGAGGACGAGATCGCCGGCGTCGGCGCCGCGTTGGGCGCGAGCTTCGCCGGACACCTCGGCGCCACCGTCACCTCCGGGCCGGGTGTCGCGCTCAAGGCCGAGACGATCGGCCTGGCTGTGATGACCGAGTTGCCGCTGGTCGTGTGCGACATCCAGCGCGCCGGCCCGTCGACCGGGATGCCGACCAAGACCGAGCAGGCCGACCTGCTGCAGGTGATGTACGGCCGCAACGGCGAGGCGCCGGCCCCGGTGCTGGCCGCCCAGTCCCCCGCGGACTGCTTCGACATCGCGATCGAGGCCGTCCGGATCGCGATCAAGTACCGCACCCCGGTCTTCGTGCTCTCCGACGGCTACGTGGCCAACGGCGCCGAGCCGTGGCAGGTGCCGGACGTGTCGTCGATCGCGCCCATCGATCCCGGCTTCGCTACCGCCGGCAACGCCACCGACGCGCAGGGCCAGGAGGTCTTCCTGCCCTATCTGCGCGATCCGGAAACCCTGGCCCGCCCGTGGGCGGTTCCGGGCACGGCCGGTCTGCAACACCGGATCGGCGGCATCGAGAAGGCGAAGGACACCGGTGCGGTGTCCTACGACCCGGGCAACCACGACGAGATGATTCGCACCCGGCAGGCGAAGGTCGACGGGATCGTGCGCGACATCCCCGATGTCGTCGTCGACGACCCGGACGCCGACTCCGGGCTGGGCGCCAGTGTGCTGGTGCTCGGCTGGGGCTCGACCTACGGCCCGATCACCGCCGCCGTGCGCCGGGTCCGCAAGACCGGCCGCCGGATCGCCCAGGCGCACCTGCGCCATCTCAACCCGTTCCCGGCCAACCTCGGCGAAGTGCTGCGGCGCTATGACCGCGTGATCGTCCCCGAGATGAACCTGGGGCAGCTCGCGACGATGCTGCGCGCCAAATACCTCGTCGACGTGCACAGCTACTCCCGGGTCCGCGGCCTGCCGATCTCGCTGAGCGAGCTGGCCGCCGATCTGGAAGCCGAGATCGACTCTCTCGAAGGAGTACCCGCGTGACCGCCGTCAGCGGACAAGACATCGCCAACGGGCATGACCCCCAGACCGCGGCGAGTGCCCGTCCTGAGCGCCCCGCTCGCGCCGAACGACCGGCCCGCCCGGAGCGTCCTGCGC
>JASGEZ010000178.1:0-12518 GCA_047605905.1 Microlunatus sp. | reverse complement strand
CTCGGCATAGGCCCGGTCCATCAAGTCGCGTGCCCGCCGCAGATGCGCGAGCGTCTGTGGAGCCTGGGCGGGTTGGCGGGCTTGAGAGGATCGCGGGGCGGATGCCACATCCGTACGCTACCTGCCAGATTGACCACGGCCGCTACTGTCACTTCGGGTGAGTAACGCGGCCGCGTCATGAACGGGCGGCGCGCCTGGCGGCGAAGTGCGCGCGCACATCGTCAGCCGATACCGACCGTGAGGGGTCAGCCACCGTAGCCTCGGCGATCGGGACAGCGACCTCGCGTAGCCACTGCTCAACCTCTGGGTCGTGCGCGAGGTAGTCCTCTTCGGTCAGGAGCCGGAGCCCGTTCCGGACAACTTCATCCTGGTTGGGATACTCGCCCGGCGCCACTCGGGCATTGACCGCGGCCGCGGCCTCACGGTGCACCATGAGAGTGACCATGTCGTCCGCAGATTCGGCGGCAGCCATGTCCGCATTCTACGTGGGTTGGGAGGTGAAGAGCCCGTCACTATGGAACTGTCCCCTCGGCAAGCCAGCGGACGGGGTCGCCGCGGTCGATCACCACGCCGAGCAGGTCGGGGAAGGCGTCCGGGGTGCAGGCGAAGGCGGGAATCCCGATCTCGGCCAGCAGCGCGGCCCGATCGTGGTCGTACGCCGGTGCGCCCGCGTCGGACAAGGCCAGCAGCACCACCACCCGGACACCCGCCCGATGCAGCGCGGCGAGCCGGCGCACCAGATCCTCACCGTCGCCGCCCTCGTACAGATCGGTGATCAGCAGCAGGACCGTCTCGGTGGGACGGGTGATGAGTTCGGCACAGTAGGCAACAGCACGGTTGATGTCCGTGCCGCCGCCGAGCTGACAGCCGAACAGCACGTCCACCGGGTCGTCCAGCAGCTCGGTCAGGTCGACCACACTGGTGTCGAAGGCGACCAGCGAGGTCTTGAGCGTCCGCAGCGAGCCGAGCACGGCCGCGAACACCGACGCGTAGACGACCGACTCCGCCATCGACGAGGACTGGTCGATGGCCACGACCACATCGCAGGCCAACGCCTTGTTGCTCCGGGCGTGACCGACGAGCCGCTCGGGCACCACGGTCTTCTGCTCCGGCAGGTAGTGGTCGAGGTTGCGGCCGATGGTGGCCAACCAGTCGATGTCGGCGGTCCGGGGCCGACGCGTCCGCGTGGCCCGATTGATCGCACCGCCCACGGCCGACCGGGTGCGCTCGGCGATCCGCCGCTCGATCTCGGCCACCACCTCGGCGACCACGGCGCGAGCGGTCTCCCGGGTGGTCTCGGGCATCACCGAGTTCAGCCCGACCAGCGTCGCGACCAGGTGTACGTCCGGTTGCACGGTGCCGAGCAACTCGGGCTCCAGCAGCAGCGAGGTCAGGTTGAGCCGTTCGATGGCATCGCGTTGCATCACCTGGACCACGCTGGTCGGGAAGTAAGTGCGGATGTCGCCCAGCCAGCGGGCCACCTGGGGAGCGGAGGCACCCAGTCCCGCTGTCCGATCCCCGACTCCGGGACCGTCCGGACGCCGGGGCGGCTGCTCGTAGAGGGCGGCGAGGGTGGAGTCCATCTCCGCTTCCTCCTCGCCCAATTCGACGCCGAGGCCCTTGTTGGCCGGCTCCCCGAGCAGCAGCCGCCAGCGGGTCAGCCGTTCGTCGGACTGCTCCTGCTCGTTCGGGTCGCGGGCGGGACTCACGATGCGACCCCCAGCAGGCGGTCGACCGTCGCCAGGGCGGGGGCCGCCAACGTGAGGTCATAGGTCTGCGCCGACACGGTGCGGGGCCGGCTGGATCGAGCGGCCGCGATCCGCTCTCCGATCAGTCGCCTCTCCGGCGCGCTGAAGGTGCTGAAAGTGCGCCGGACCAGCGGCAACACGTCGGTGAACTCCTCGTCGGTGAGACTCGCCACCCAGCCGTCCACCAGACCGCGCAGCTCCACGTCGTGGATCAGCAGCAACGCCCCGTCGGCGAAGAAGCCGTCCACCCAGGACGCCTTGTCGCTCGCACTGCTGCCGTACGAGAGTGCCCGGTGCACTCGTAGCGGACCGTCGGCGATCCGACCGGCGTCGAACAGGACTCTGACCACCCGGCCGGTGATCTCGGTCGGCACGTCGGGGCGGTCGAGCAGGCCGACGAGAGCATCCAGCCAGTCGGAGCGCAGATCGCGGGCGTCGGGAGCGGTCTCCTGCTGGTCGGCCGTGAGCAGACCGATGCCGTGGTTGACCCGATCGAGCCGCTGCCGCATCTCCCGGGCCGCGTCGGGATCGAGACCGGTGACCGCCGGCCGCAGCCCGGCACAGATCCGCACCACCATGGTCACCGCGACCGCACCCAGAGCCGTGGTATTGGTGCCGCGGACATCGCCATACCGGTGGGCGCGGGCCAGCGCCGGCAGTGCGTCCATCAGGTGCACGACATCGGCGTCCAGCGCCGACCGCTGGGCCAGTGCCTCGAGCAACCGGTCCAAACTGTCAGGCAGTTCGGCCAGCAACGCACGCTCCACCGCCGCGGTGAGCGCCACCAGGCTGCCGGAATCGGTGACGTCGGCCAGCTTCGCCGTGGCAGCGGTCAGCACCGTCGTGCCCCAGACTGCGGCCTCGATCACCGCGAGCGCGAGTTCGGGCCGCCACGAGGTCTGCCAGGTCTCCCGGAAGGTGCCGCGACCGGCGATCTCGCTCTCGGCCGGACGTGCCCAGCCGAGGTCGAGCACCCGCAGCCGGTGGAACAGCACCGAACGCTGCTGGTCGAGGGGCTTGCGCAGATCCAGGTCGTGCAGCTTGATGTCGGGCTCGCGCTTCAGCCGGAGTCGACGACAGGTCGCGCCCAGGTCGGCCTCCAGCGGGACGGTCGGCACTCCGGGATCGACGTGTCCGATCGTCTGGCCGACCACGAGTTCCTCGGTGACGAAGCGCAGAGCGGTCTCGTCGCCGTCGCAGAGCACGGCCAGCGTGGCGTCGTTCACCTCGGCCAGACCGGCGAGCGGCCGTCGGCGCAGACTCGCCAGGGCCTCGGCCAGCCGGACCGACTCGATCACGGCGGCGCTGGAGACTGGCATGTCCTTGGTCCGCAATGCCCCGGCCACCCTGGTCAGCCAGCGCGCGACGGGCTGATCGGGCGCGCTCCAGAGGTGGTGATACCAGCCGGGCGAGGAGATGCCGGCGCCGTAGCCGCTGGCGTACGACAGTCGTTGATGGGTCCACGGCACCCAGGTCGTGGTGATCTTGGTCTTCGCCAGGCCGCGGAGGGTGGCGTTGTCGGCGGTGGCAGGGGGCAGCGGCCAGATGAGCACCGGCGCGTGCCAGGCGCCGCAGACGACGGCGATCCGCCGCCGGCCGGCCTTGACGGCGGCCCGGATGGTCTTCCGCATGTACGCCTCGCGCCGGGCCTCGAGCAGCGCCTCGCGTGGGTCGGTCTCGGGCAATGCCGTCCGCAGTTCGGCCATCGCCTCCAGCAGCGCCGGGAACGGGGAGGATCCGTCCAGCCGTGACTCGATCACGTCGTCCCACCAGCGCTCGGCATCGTCGTAGCCGGCAGCTGTAGCCAGGGCGGCGAGCGGGTCACGGCGTACCACCCGGCGCGGCTGCGGTCCCCCGTCGGTGTCCTCGAGACCCTCGGCGTCGTCGGTGCTGAGCAGATCGGGGCTCGGTGGCTCATCGGCTCCGGCCGCCAGCATGTTCGCCGCCGGCAGGTCGCAGAAGCCGACCGGAATCTCGTGACGCACCGACCAGGTCAACGCCTGCCATTCCGGAGAGAAGGCTGCGAACGGCCAGAACGCGGCCCGCTTCGGCTCGGTCGGCGCGTACGCGAGGATCGCGATCGGCGGCTGCATCGCCGGTGAGGCAGCCCAGCCGACCAGCGAGTCGGCGTCGGCCGGCCCTTCGATCAGCACCTGGTCGGGCCCGAAGTCGTCCAGCGCGGCCAGCAACGAACGCGCCGAACCCGGGCCGTGATGACGGATGCCGAGCACAGCCAGCTCGATATCGACGGGAGCCCGGGCGGTGGAGCGCGCAACCACAGTTCAGCTCACCTCGCGGCAGGCGCTGTAGAACTCCGACCAGCCGGGCCGGTTGCGGGCGACGACCTCCAGATATTCCGTCCAGGCGACCCGGTCCGAGACCGGATCCTTGACCACGGCACCGACCAGACCGGCGGCCACATCGGAGGGCTGCAGGACGCCGGTGCCGAAATGCGCGGCCAACGCCAGACCGCTGGTGATCACCGAGATCGCCTCCGCGGCCGACAAGGTGCTGGACGGTGACTTCACGGCGGTCCGGCCGTCGGCGGTCACGCCGGATCGCAGCTCCCGGAAGACGGTGACCACTCGGCGGATCTCGTCCTCGGCGGCCGGCACCTCCGGCAACTCGAGGGTGTCGGCCAGGTCGGCGACCCGGGTGGTGACGATCCGTACCTCGTCCTCCACGTCGGCGGGCAACGGCAGCACCACGGTGTTGAACCGCCGACGGAGGGCCGAGGACAGGTCGTTGACGCCGCGGTCGCGGTCGTTGGCGGTGGCGATCACATTGAAGCCCTTGACCGCCTGGACCTCCCGGCCCAGTTCGGGAATCGGCAGCGTCTTCTCCGACAGCACGGTGATCAATGCGTCCTGCACGTCACTCGGGATCCGGGTCAGCTCCTCGATCCGAGCCAGTCGACCGGACTCCATGGCCGTCATCACCGGCGACGGCACCAGGGCTGCCGGGGTCGGACCTTCGGCGAGCAGCTTGGCGTAGTTCCAGCCGTACCGGATCGCCTCCTCCGGCGTCCCCGAGGTGCCTTGCACCAGCAGGGTCGAACTGCCGGAGATCGCAGCGGCCAGGTGCTCCGACACCCACGACTTCGCGGTGCCGGGCACGCCCAGCAGCAACAGGGCCCGATCGGTCGCCAGGGTGGCGACAGCCACTTCCATCAGCCGGCGGGCGCCGATGTACTTCGCTGAGATCTCGGTGCCGTCGGGCAGGGTGCCACCCATCAGATAGGTGACCACCGCCCACGGCGACAGTCGCCAGCGTGGTGGTCGGGGCTTGTCGTCGACGGCCTCCAGCACGGCCAGCTCGGTGGCGTACGCCTCCTCGGCGTGCGGCCGGAGTCGTTCCTCGGCGAGCCCGTTCTCGACGAGCATGGAGTCAGACATGAGGGATCTCCGCCCTGGTGAAGCCGGTGTGGTCCGGGTCGTTGTCGGTGCCGCTGGTGAAGGCGTGGTCGATGGCTGCACGAGCGTAGGCCGCGAGTTCGAGCGCAACGAACCGATCGCGGATCGTCCGGCGACGAGCCGGAGAGGCGTCCGGCGCCAAGAGGTAGTACTCGCCCGCCTTCGCGATGCTCGGATAGAGCGCGGTCGGCAGCTCGACGCCGAGCCGGGTCGGGTATGTCCGCGCTGGTGGCACGTGGCCTTCTCCACCCAGCACCGCGTACGCCGCCGAGACCAGCTCGGGTCCCCAGGGTCGTGGCGCGGTGAAGATCGCTTCCGGATCGAGTAGCACGTCCTGCGCGGTCAGGGTCGGCGGGCTCGCGCTGGTCGGTAGTGGTTCCGGGTTCGGAGCCTGCTCAGAATCGGCGGCGAGTCGGCGCCACTCCGGGTTCTGACGCAGGAACCAGCGCCCACGCGGTCCGAGTGCGGTGCCGAGGGCAACTCGGTCGTACGCGGTGGTGCGGGCCGCGAACCGCGCCAGTCGGGTCCAGTGGATCGGGTGGATGGCGTGACCGTGCGCCGCGCACGCGGTCAGCCAGCAGGAGACCAGCGCCGGATCCGGGGTACGCAGCAGCTCACCGAGCAACCGGTCGGCCGCGGGCGGGGCGTCCGGTCGATCCTGAACGGGCGCGGTCTCCGCGGTCGGAGCTGTCGTGGGCGATAGCTCCGGCTCGACAGCTGTCGTCGCGCCGAGCAACGCGACCACCCGGTGCCGGGCTGCCTGACGCAGCACGGCGGTCGTCGGGTCGGCGTCGGCCAGATCCTCGGGCATCCGCCGGTCGGTGCCGAGTAGCGCGGTGGTGACCAGCTCGGCCCAGTGCGCCGGATCGGCCGGAATCGTGACGCTCATCCGGCCAGCGCCGTCTCGTAGCGCCGGCCGTGCAGATCCGGTAGCACCGCCAGCGGTGTGAGGCCGCTGCCGTCGTACTCCCCCATCACCTGCAGCGGTTCACCGCCCGCCTGGGCGACCATCGGCCAGCCGTCCCCGCCGAGGTTGACCAGCGGCACCCTCGCTCCGGACGTATCCCGCAGCACCCAGGGATCGCCGGGGTGGCGCGGTGGCATCGGCACCCCGGCCATCACCACCGGCAATCGGCTGGCCCATGGATCTGCGGCCAGCAACTCGGCGAACTGGGCTCTGATCGTCGCCAGGTCGTCGCCGCCCCAGCGCCGGTCCAGCACGCTGATCCCTGCCTGGTTCCCGGGTGGCGCTTCAGGCTCAGGCGCCTCCGGAAGAGACGGCTCCAGCAGCACCCGGTGCTGCCCCGCACCCGGATAGAAACGGACCTCACACGCATAGACCCGACCCGGCTGGACCGACGTGTCCAGATCGCGCCCGGGCGGCGCGAAGGTCAACCACATCGCCCAGCGACCGGTGCCCAGACCGCGCAACCAGACCCTCCGGGTGGTCAGTTGGAACTCAACCGTGTCCACCGCTCCGATCGCCCACCAGCAGTCGACGACGGGCGGCCGGGCACGCACGGTCTCCTTGCTGACGGGATAGCCGACCCTGGATCGGACGGTCGCGGCCAGGTCCTCCGGTAGTTCGTCGAGCCGGCGGTGCGCCTCGACCAGCAGCTGCAATCCGCCGAGCACATGCAGCGCTCTGGTCGGCCAGTCGGCGCTGACCAGATCGGCCGGCAGGCTGCGCAGAATGCTCGCCACCCCCGGCGCCTGCGCGTCGACCATCCGGGCAGCAATCGCGTCGAAGTGTCCATAGCCTGCTCGCGGCAGGTTCGCCAGTCCGGTCCGGACCTGGTCGCCGAGCCAGATCCGCAGTTCGTCCA
The DNA here is from genome assembly GCA_047605905.1 of Microlunatus sp. Taxonomy (GTDB): domain Bacteria; phylum Actinomycetota; class Actinomycetes; order Propionibacteriales; family Propionibacteriaceae; genus Microlunatus. The sequence continues at coordinate 5,531 of JASGEZ010000178.1, read as the reverse complement.
AGCCTGCATCGACCTTCTCCCGCCGGGCTTGGGCGCGTTTGGCCGCGGCTTCGGGATCGACCGGGCCCTCCCGCGCCGGACCCGCTCCGGTGTCGGCGCGAGCCTCGGTGAACGGTCGGCGATCGGCGATCCGCGCGACCCAGTCCGGCTCGTCGATCACCTTGAGCTGACCGTCGGTGGCGAGTTCGGCCAGCCCACGAGCGTGCTTGCACGGCCGCTGCCGGCTCGGACAGCTACAGGTCGTGATCGTGCCGGGTCGCTCTGCCGACACCACCACCGCGTACGGCTGAGCCGCACTCCCCTGGCACCGTCCCCAAGCCACCCGCGCCGACCGTCCGAGGCTCACCCAGCGCAGCCCGCGGACCAACCGCGCCGCCTCACTCGCCGCCCCCACCGTCACACCGGCCACCCTAGACACCCCCGCCGACATCGGCGCCGGTCTGCCCTGAGTCACGGGCTTTGTTGCATCCGTAAGTCGCCACTCGGATCAATCAAGTCGACCAGTGGCGACTTCCGTACGGTTCCCGAAAACGAGTGGCGACTACCGGACGCATCAGCAGCGATGAACCGTCCGGGACTCGCCAATCACCCTGAGCACCAATGCTGGCGCCGCCGCTGGCACCCGCAGTTTCCGCCCATGGGCGGAAACTGCCGCGCCAATCACCCGACGCTGACCGAAACACCGCCCATGGGTCGAAATTGCCGAACCACCCTGGCACGGACGGATGAACGGAACCGGCCCAGGCAACCGAATTAGGCGTCGCCGCCGGCGATGCCGGTGGTGCCGGCGTTCACGTCGAGCAGCCGATAGCGATCCGCGGCTTCCTTCGGGGCACTGGCCGGTACCTCGCCGGCAGCAGCCAGCTCCTGCAAGGCTCGGACAACCATCGAGTGCACGTCGATGTGGAAGAACCGGCGCGCCGCCGCCCGGGTGTCGGAGAACCCGTAGGAATCCGCCCCCAACGTGGCGAACCGATGCGGCAGGAACTGCCGGATGCCGTCCGGGACCGCCGAGACATAGTCGGTCGAGGCCACGATCGGTCCGCGCGCATCGGCGAGCTTGCGGGTCACGTACGGGACCTGTGCCTGCTCGTCGGGATAGAGGAAGTTGTGCTTCTCCGCCGCCAGCCCGTCGCGCCGCAGTTCGTTCCAGGACGTGACCGACCAGACGTCGGCGCTCACTCCCCACTCCGAGCCGAGGATCATCGCAGCGTCCTGGGCCCAGCGCACCGATACCCCGGACCCCAGCAGCTGGACCTTGGGTCCGCTGTCGCCGCCGCTGCTGATCTTGTGGATGCCCCGGAGAATGCCCTCGACATCGACGTCCGCAGGCTCGGCCGGCTGCGGAATCGGCTCGTTGTAGACGGTCAGGTAATACATCCAGTTGCGGTCGTCGGAGTCCGCTCCGTACATCTGCTCCAGACCGGCTTCGACGATGTGCGCGATCTCGTACCCGTACGCCGGGTCGTAGACCTTCATTGCCGGGTTGGTCGAGGCCAAGATAGGCGAGTGCCCGTCGGCATGCTGCAGACCCTCGCCGGTCAGCGTGGTCCGGCCGGCGGTCGCACCGATGATGAAGCCCCGGGCCATCTGGTCCATCGCCGCCCACATCGCATCGCCCGTGCGCTGGAACCCGAACATCGAATAGAAGATATAGACCGGGATCATCGGTTCACCGTGGGTGGCATAGCTCGTGCCCGCTGCAGTGAACGCGGCGAACGAGCCGGCCTCGTTGATGCCGGTGTGCAGCAACTGGCCGTGCGTCGACTCCTTGTAGGCCAAGAACAGCTCCCGGTCGACCGCGATGTAATTCTGGCCCTTCGGGTTGTAGATCATGGCCGTCGGGAAGAACGCGTCCATCCCGAATGTCCGGGCTTCGTCCGGGATGATCGGCACCACCCGGTCACCGAAGCCCTTGTCCCGCATCAGATCCCGGAGCAGCCGGACGAAGGCCATGGTGGTGGCGGCGAGCTGCTTGCCGGAGCCCTTCTTGGCGGTGGCGTAGAGCTTCGGTTCGGGCAACTGCACCGGCCGAGGGTTGTTCCGTCGCTCCGGCACCCAACCGCCCAGCGCCCGGCGGCGCTCCAGCATGTACTGGATCTCCTCCGAGTCGGCCCCGGGGTGGTAGTAGGGCACGTTGTACGGATCGGCCTCGATCTGCGCGTCGCTGATCGGGACATGCATCTGGTCCCGGAATGCCTTCAGGTCGTCGACCTTGAGCTTCTTCATCTGGTGCGTGGCGTTGCGCGCCTCGAAGTTGTGGCCCAGCCCGTAGCCCTTGACCGTCTTCGCCAGCACCACGGTCGGCCGGCCGTTCCGCACGGTGGCGGCATGGTAGGCCGCGTACACCTTCCGGTAGTCGTGGCCGCCGCGCTTCATGTTCCAGATCTGCGCATCGGTCAGGTCCTTGACCATCAGCTTGGTCGCCCGGCTCCGGCCGAAGAAGTGCTCCCGGATGTAGCCGCCCGACTCGCCCTTGTAGGTCTGGTAGTCGCCGTCCGGGGTCTCGTTCATGATCCGCACCAGATCGCCGGTGGTGTCGGCGGCGAGCAGCGGATCCCACTCCCGGCCCCACATCACCTTGATGACGTCCCAGCCGGCGCCCTTGAAGAAGGCCTCCAGCTCCTGGACGATCTTGCCGTTGCCGCGCACTGGGCCGTCGAGTCGCTGCAGGTTGCAGTTGATCACGAAGGTCAGGTTGTCCAGGCCGTCGTTGGCGGCCAGTTGCAGCAGCCCGCGCGACTCCGGCTCGTCCATCTCACCGTCGCCCAGGAACGCCCATACGTGCTGGTTGGAGGTGTCCTTGATGCCCCGGGCCCGCAGGTAGCGGTTGAACTGGGCCTGGTAGATGGCGTTCATCGGGCCGAGACCCATCGACACCGTCGGGAACTGCCAGAAGTGCGGCATCAGCCGCGGGTGCGGGTACGACGACAGCCCGTGCGGCGCCTTCGACCTCTCCTGCCGGAAGCCGTTCAGATCGGCCTCCGAGAGCCGACCTTCGAGGTACGCCCGCGCGTACATGCCCGGGGAGGCGTGCCCCTGGAAGAACACCTGGTCGCCGCCGCCGGGGTGGTCGGGACCGCGGAAGAAGTGGTTCAGACCGACCTCGTAGAGGGTCGCCGCACCGGCATAGGTCGAGATGTGGCCGCCGACGCCGATGTCGGGTCGCTGGGCGCGGTGCACCAGCACCGCCGCATTCCAGCGGATCAGGCTGCGATAGCGACGCTCGATCTCCTCGTTCCCGGCGAACTCGGGCTCGTCGTCCACCGAGATCGTGTTGACATAGTCGGTGACCAGACTGTCGCCGGCAGCGGCCGCGCGGCCGGCTCGGGCGTTCAGCTCGTCCAGGATCTGGCGTGCCCGCTCCTGTCCCCGAGCCCTGACCAGGTCGTCATAGGACTCCAGCCATTCGGCGGTCTCCTCCGGATCAACGTCGTTGCGCTTGTCCACGATCGCGCTCATCCTTCCACTCGTAGTCGCCCGGGTCGCGGGCGGTCGTTTCGGCCGGATCGGCACACGGTGGTGGGCGTCAGTGTCCGGTACAGACCTGACCCGAGCCTAGCGGCGCCCGCACCGAGGCGAACACGACGCCGCCGGCGCGGGCACTTTGAGATGATCAGTCGATGGCTATCGATGACGAGGGTGCGACGAGTTCCTGGCCATCCCGCTTGTGAGCTGCGGTCAGTCGTGAGCCGCGGTCAGCGACCAGCCCGCGCGGCCACCGCCTCGGCGACCGCGGGAGCGACCCGGGCGTCGAACACGCTCGGCACGATGTAGCTCGGATTGAGCTCCTCGGCCGACACGCAGTTGGCGATCGCCTCGGCTGCCGCCACCAGCATCTCGGTGGTGATCTCGGCGGCCGCGGCATCGAGCAGGCCCCGGAACAGACCCGGGAAGGCCAGCACATTGTTGATCTGGTTGGGGAAGTCGCTGCGTCCGGTCGCCACCACCGCAGCGTGCTTGGCGGCCTCGGTCGGATGGACCTCCGGGTCCGGGTTGGCCAGGGCCAGCACGATCGCCTTGTCGGCCATGGTGGCGACCTCGTCGGCACCGAACAGGTTCGGACCGGAGACCCCGATGAAGACATCGGCCCCCACCAGGGCCTCGGCCAGGGTGCCGGAGAAGCCATCCTCGTTGGTGTGCTCGGCGATCCAGGTCCGGTGCTCGTCGGTGTAGGTCTTGCCGCGGTGGATGGCCCCGGAACGAGCCACGGCGACGATGTGGTCCGCGCCCTGCGCCTGGAGCAACTGGATGATCGCGTGACCGGCCGCTCCGACCCCCGAGATCACGATCTTCACATCGGAGATGCTCTTGTCCACCACTCGCAGCGCATTGATCAATGCCGCGAGCACCACGATCGCGGTGCCGTGCTGGTCGTCGTGGAAGACCGGGATGTCCAGCTCGTCGCGCAGCCGGCGCTCGATCTCGAAACAACGCGGTGCCGAGATGTCCTCCAGGTTCACCCCGCCGTAGACCGGGGCCAGCGCCTTGACGATGGCGATGATCTCCTCGGTGTCGGTGGTGTCCAGGCAGACCGGCCAGGCGTCGACGCCGGCGAACTGCTTGAACAGCGCCGCCTTGCCTTCCATCACCGGCAGCGCCGCCGCCGGACCGATGTCGCCGAGCCCCAGCACGGCGGTGCCATCGGTGACCACTGCGACGGTGTTGCGCTTGATCGTCAGCCGGCGGGCGTCCTCGGGATTCTTGTGGATGGCCAGGCAGACCCGGGCGACACCCGGGGTGTACGCACGCGAGAGGTCGTCGCGGTTCTTGAGCGGCACCTTGGGCTCGACGGACAGCTTGCCACCCAGATGCAGCAGGAAGGTCCGGTCGCTGACCTTGCGGACGGCCATTCCCGGCCGGGAGTTGATCACCTCGGTGATCTGGTCGGCGTGTGCCTCGTTCACGGTGTTGCAGGTGACGTCGACGACGATCGCATCGTGGCTGGACTCGACGATGTCGAGCGCGGTCAGCGCCGCGCCGGCCGCGGCGACAGCGGACGCGAGGTCGGTGGTGGAGCCGGCAGCCGAGTTGACTGCGACGCGGAGGGTGATCGAATAGCCGGGACTCGGGGTGCTGCTGGCCATGATGGTGGGGGTCTCCTATCGAATTTTGTGGACGGATCGTACTTCCGCTCGGCCCTGCGTCGTACCAGCGCCCCAACTGGTGTGATCAGTGTCTCCTCGACATACTCAGCAGTGATGACCACTTGCACCGTGAACGCCTCCATCCTGTTGACCGATCTGCCCCTGCGTCAACCTCCCGCTGCGCCAGCTCGGTCACGGCGGGCTCGACCACTCGGCGCTGTTGCTGCTGGTCGAACACTTGTCGGGGCGCGGGGCCGTACGAGCTGACTGAGTCAGCTCAGGTTGTGCCGCAAGTACGCGGGCTCCCGTAGTCCCAAGATCGTCTCGACCATCCGGGCCGCCCGCACCGACTCACGGACCTGATGCATCCGCAGGATCCGGGCGCCCTGCAGCGCACAGGCGGTGGCGGCAGCCAGCGACGCCTCCAGTCGCTCGCCCCGTTCG
>JASGEZ010000177.1:0-14682 GCA_047605905.1 Microlunatus sp. | reverse complement strand
TTCGGGTTGGCTCGGTCTGCTGAGAGAGCAATGCCGACAAACCCGAGCAGCTTTACCAGGGGACCAATACCCCGGCGGCGCCCCTGGATCAGGACGGTTTGCACTGGGTCCGAGCGGTGACCTACGCTCGTACTAGAACGTTACAGAAACCACCGAATCCAGGACCCTTCCGTGTCTCAGGTCGCCACCTTGACTCCCCGCACCGCTCCCCTTTCCAGCAACACCGCCGTCGGCGCTGTCCTGCTCATGTTCGCCGTCAACGGCATGCTGCTGGGCGGGTACGGCGGCAGTCTCCCGTCGGTCCGGGAACGGCTCGATCTGGATGCCACCCAGATCGCGATCATGCTCTTCTGCGGCGGCTTGGCCGGCATCGCATCGATGCAGGTCGGCGGCCGGCTGGCCGACGCGATCGGGGCCCGCCGGATCGTCTTCGGTGGCCTGCCGCTGCTGATCGCTGCCGCCGTGGTGCTCGGCTTCGCGCCGTCGTACCCGGTGGCGATCATCGCCGGGCTGCTGTTCGGTCTCGGCAACGGGGCCATGGATGTGGCGATGAACGCGCTCGGCGTTCAGGTCGAGGCGGCACGTCGCCAGCCGATCATGAGTCGCTTCCACGCCTTCTTCTCGATCGGCAACTTCATCGGCGCCGGCGCGGTGCTGGTGATGGCCTTGGCGCTCGGCATCACCGGCGCGGGGATCGTGCTGCCGCTGATGCTCACTCTCTCCGTGATCGCGGTCGGCGTGTTCGTGGTGTTGGTCCGGATCTCGCCCGAGGCGGAGATCGTCAGCCACTCCGCCGACGGGGTACGGGCCAAGATCCCGACCATGGCCTGGGTGCTCGGCCTGATGGCCATGGCATTCGGTCTGTCGGAAGGTACGGCGGTCGACTGGTCGTCCCTGCACGTCACCGACGTCGCCCAGGTCGATCCGACCACCGGCGCACTCGGTCTGATCGCGGTCAGTGGTTTCATGGTGATCATCCGGCTGCTCGGCGACGGACTGGTGGCCCGCTTCGGGCGGCGCTCGGTGGTCCGGTTCGGCGGCGCCTGTGCCGCCATCGGCTACGGGATGGTCACTCTGGTCAGCTCGCTGCCGCTGCTGGTGGTCGGCTGGGCCCTGGTCGGCTTCGGGGTCGGCATGATCGCTCCGCAGGTGTACGCGGTCGCCGGCCACCTCGGTGGCGGTCGGGTGCTCGCCGTCGTGGTGACCTTCGGATATGCCACCTTCCTCGCCGGGCCGGCCGTCATCGGCTTCCTGGTACGCCACGTCGGCATCCATCACGCGATGGCCGTCCCCGCCGTGCTCTGCATCGGCGTCATGTTCCTGGCCAGCACGCTGCCCAAGACCGACGCCGACCTGGCGAACGCCCGCACGAGCACTCACTGACCGCCCCGCCCACCCCGGTGCGCGCTGACCGACCATCGGACGATTTCTGTCGAGCTATCCACATTGGATGTGGATAGCTCGACAGAAGTCCCGCCTCCTACACTGCGACTCGTGCCCGCTCCGTCGCCCGAGTCCCCGGAACCATCGGGACAGCTCCGCGACGAGGTCGACGGACTGGTCGAGGCGTGGCAACGGGAGCGTCCCGATCTCGATGTCTCCCCGATGCAGGTGCTGTCCCGGGTAACCCGGCTCGCCAGGCATCTCGACAAGGTACGCGGGGCGGCCTTCGCGGACTCGGGCCTGGAATCCTGGGAATTCGACGTGCTCGCCGCCCTGCGCCGGGCCGGCCCGGGCCACCGTCTCTCCCCGGGTCAGCTGCTGAAGGAGACCATGGTCACCTCCGGCACCATGACCAACCGGATCGACCGGCTCAGCTCGCGTGGTCTGGTCACCCGCGATCCCAACCCCGGCGATCGGCGGGCCGTCGTGGTCGCGCTGACCGAAGCCGGTCGGGAAGCGGTCGATCAGGCCTTCGCCGACCTGATGGCCGCCGAGCAGCAGATCATGGCCGACCTCGACGCGCAGCACCGAGAAGCCCTCACCGTCGCGCTGCGCGAGCTCCTGGCCCCCTACGGTTCCGACGCCTAGTTCACGGTTCCACTCGCGACGACGACGCGCATTCACCGGCTACGTCGTCACTCTTCGCGAAGACGAAAAGCATGTCTTCACTCATCGCTTCTCCGCACGCCGGGCGCATCGTCTTCCCGCTCGTGTCACTCAGCCCATCAAACGGGCCCCGGGCACGGGTCCAACCACGGGCCGGGCGGTACGCACCACGCCGTCGGCGGTCAATGCCACGCATAGATCGATGGCGGCTGCCTCGGAGGCGACGAGGAAGGCGCAGGTAGGTCCGGAGCCGGAGACGATGCCGCCCAGGGCGCCGTACTCCAGCCCGGTCTCCAGCGTCCGCCGCAGCTGTGGCTGCAGGTGGAACGCCGGTTCCTGCAGGTCGTTGACCAGTGCACGCGCCAGCCGGGACGCGTCACCGGCCCGCAACGCCGACATCAACTCCGCCGGCACCTCCGGCTGCGCCGCATCGGGCCGCAGCTCGTCATAGGTGCGATAGACCGCGGGCGTCGACAATCCGGTCCAGCCGAACCCGAGCACCCAGTGATAGGAACCGCGAGCCAGCACCGGCGCGACCTGTTCACCCCGGCCACCACCGAGCGCCGTACCGCCGAGCAACGCGAACGGCACGTCGCTGCCCAGCTCCGCGGCCAGCGCCAGCATCTGCTCCAGCGACACATCCAGTGCCCACAGGTCCGCGCAGGCGAGCAGCGCCGCCGCGCCGTTGGACGATCCGCCGGCCAGTCCCCCGGCGACCGGGATCGACTTCTGGATCGACAGCGCCACGCCGAGCGGCTGGCCGTCGCCATATCTCGCGGCCAGCAGCCTGGCCGCCCGCAGCGCCAGGTTGCGGTCGTCGCACGGCACCTGGCTGGCACCTTCGCCGCTGACCGAAACAGTGAACGCGCCAGGCTCGTGCCAGACCGCCTGGACCTCGTCGAACAGCGACACGGCCTGATAGACGGTCGCCAGCGGATGGAAGCCGTCGGGGCGCGACGGGCCCACGCACAGCGCCAGATTGATCTTGGCCGGCACGCGGACGCGAACGCCAGCGGGCACCGGCGAGATCGGGGCAGACATCACCCCGAAGGCTAGCCCGCCACCAAATGCTCGGCGATCCGGGCGTACGCGGTCACCTCCAGCACCTCGCCCCGAGCTTGCGGATCGACCCCGGCTGCTTCCAGGGCCGCCGAGGCTGCGGCGGACGATCCGGCGAGCCCGGCCAGTGCGGAACGCAGCATCTTGCGGCGCTGCGCGAAGGCGGCGTCGATCACCGCGAACACCTGCTCCCGGGTCGCACTCGTCTCCGGCTGGGGTCTCCGAGTGATCGCCACCAGTCCCGAATCCACGTTGGGTACCGGCCAGAACACACTCGGCGGCACCGTCCCGACGCGGGCGGTGGCGGCATACCAGGCCATCTTGACCGAGGGGATGCCGTACGTCTTCGAGCCCGGTCCGGCGGCCAATCGGTCGGCCACCTCGGCCTGCACCATCACCAGTCCGTGCTGCCATTCGTCGAACGTGGCCAGCAGGTGCAGCAGCACCGGCACCGACACGTTGTACGGCAGGTTGGCCACCACTCGGGTGGGCGGGTACGGCAGCTCGGCGATCCGCAGTGCATCCGCCTCGACCACGGACAAGGCATCGGCCCGCGACGGCAGGCGCTCGGCGACGGTGCCGGGTAGCGCGCCCGCCAGCAGCGGGTCGATCTCCACCGCCACCACGCGTTCGGCGGCCTCCAGCAACCCGAGGGTCAGCGAGCCCAGACCGGGTCCGATCTCGAGCACCACATCATCGGGCTGGACGCCGGCGAGCGTGACGATCCGGCGTACCGTGTTGGCGTCAGTGACGAAGTTCTGGCCACGCTGCTTGGTCGGCCGCAGGTCCAGCCGGGTGGCGAGTCCGCGGACGGCGCTCGCCGAGAGTAGCCCTTCCGAGGGCGTCAGCGCAGACCGAGCTTACTCGTGCAAGCCGGCCACTGACCCCAGCCGGCCCGAGCCTGCAGCTTCTTGGCAATGGCGATCTGGGTCTCCCGGCTGTGCTGATGCGGCAGCCCGGTGCCGCCCATCGCCCGCCAGGTGGAGGCGGTGAACTGCAGGCCACCGTAGAAGCCGTTGCCGGTGTTGATCGACCAGTTGCCGCCCGACTCGCACTGAGCCAGCCGATCCCAGACAGAGTTGCCGGCCACCGAGGCCGCCTCCTCCTTGGTGCCGACCAGGACCACCCGGTCGACCGACTTGCGGACGACCTTGGAGGACTCCTCGGTCCGCTTCACCAGCTTGCCGTCGTGCCGGACCTCGGTCAGCACGACCGTACGCTTACCGGCCTTGCCCTCGGTCTGGACCTTGGTCTTGCCCTTGGCGAGGGAGTCGGTGCTCTTGTTGACGGTCCGGAAGGCGACCTTCTTGGTCTTGGTCACGGTCTTGATGTCCACCTTGACGACCGTGAGGGACATCCCGTCGACGACCTTGGCGGACTCCTTGGCGCTCACCTTGTCGTTGGCGTCCACCGCGATCCCGGCATCGTTGAGTGCGTCGCCCACGGTCAGGGCGGTGGTCTTGACCTTCTGCTCCTTGCCACCGGCGTCGACGGTGATCGACTTGACGGTGTTCACGGTGAAGTCCAGTCCCTCGCGGCCGATCCCGGCGCTGCGGCTGGTGGACAGGTCAGCGCCGGTGGAGTCCAGCTGCAGGTTCTGCAGCGCCTGGTCGACGTTGGTCGCGGTGGTCCAGAAGGTCTGCTTCGTGCCGTCCACGGTGACGGTGACCTGGCGGCCGTACTGCACCGCGATCTTGGTGCCGTCGACGACCTGGGCGTCCAGATTCGGGGCAACGACATCGTGCTCACCCACCGTGATGTCCTGGCTCGCCAGAACCTCACCGACCGTGTCGCTCATGGTGGAGACCTCTTGGGTCTGCCCGTCGACTGCCAGCGTGACGTCGTTGTTCAGCGCCGCGTAGGCGAACGTCGTACCGGCGACGGCAAGGGCCGTTACTCCAGCAGCGGCAACGGGGATGATCTTCCGCACGTGAACTCCCTGGCCCGGCGGGGGTCGGCGCCAGGCAGTCGATATCAGTGATGGGGTTGGGCCCAAGGGGCCACGATCACGGAATCATAACGGTATTGCAACACGGGCCCAAATCGTCACGAAATGCACCCCATGTTGTTATCAGCAATGCGCCCACGACCCTCGGTGGATGAGTTCCTCGGCCGGCCGGCGGGCTCGTCGTGATCTGGCAGCAACTCCAGCCGGCTTACCGACGCTGACGACCCCGATCAACTCGTGATGTTCGGGTACGCCGTAAGCGGTTCGGACCAGCCCGATCCGGTCCGGGGGAACACCGAAGAAGCAAGCGCCCAGGCCCTCGTCCACGGCGGCGTAGAGCATCGCGAGCGTGGCCATGCCCGCGTCGACGTACCAGTAGGGAGCGGTCCATCGCTCGGGATCGCGATCGGTCCAGCCCTTGTCAGGCTCGGCGTAACGGTCCAGGTAGGCGGTGCGATCGGTCCAGACGACGATCAGCACCGGGGCGGTCTGCATGCCGGCGAGCCAACGGTCCGGCGGCGTCTCGGGGTCGGTGGTGATCTCCCAGTAGCGCTGCTTGGCCGCTCCGTCGAGGACCAGCAGACTGACGCCCTGGGTGAAGCCCGCCGACGGCACCCGCAGGCCCGCGTCGAGGATTCGCTCCAGGGCGTCCTCCGGCACCGGGACAGCCGGGTCGTAGCGCCGCACCATCCGCCGCTTCCGACGCACCTCCGCCAGCTCCATCCCGCTCCCCTGCCTCGGTGTTCGCGCCCTAGCCCGACTTCGCGGTAGCTGCATCCACCGCGACGTCGCCCCAGGGGCCGCCGAAAGCGTCGTACGCGTTCTGTTCCAGCGCCCGGCAGACCTCCACGAGTTCGCGACCCAGCACCTCAGCCATGAACCGGGCCGTGTGCGGGATCAGATAAGAGGCGTTCGACCGGCCGCGAAAGGGCACCGGTGTCAGATAGGGCGCGTCGGTCTCGGTGAGGATCCGGTCGAGCGGGGTGAGCCGGAGCGCCTCACGCAGGTGCTCGTTGGGCTTGAAGGTGACCGGACCGGCGAAGGACAGCCAGGCGCCGTGGTCCAGACAGGCTCGGGCGAAGTCGGCATCGCCGGAGAAGCAGTGCATCACGACCCGGTCCGGCACCCCTTCGGCGTCCAGGACCTCCAGCACGTCGGCGTGCGCGTCGCGATCGTGGATGACCAGCGTCTTGCCGGTCGCCTTCGCCAGGGCGATGTGCCAGGCGAACGCATCGCGCTGGGTCCGGTGCCCTGCATCGTCCCTGGTCCGATAGTGATCCAGTCCGGTCTCGCCGATCGCCCGGACGCGTGGGTGGCGCGCCAGTTGCTCGATCTCGGCCAACGCGAGCGGCAGTTCGTCGGGACGCATCCGGGCTGCGTCGTTCGGGTGGATCGCGACACCCGCGATGACGTTGTCCCAGCGCTCCGCGGCCTCCACCGCGAACCGGGCGCCCGCCAGATCGCAGCCGATCTGCACGATCCTCGTGACCCCGACCTGCGCCGCCTGCTCGATGGCCTCGGCCGGATCCAGCCCACTGACCTGGAACGCGGAGTCCAGATGACAGTGGGAGTCGATCACCGGGTGCGGCAACGGCTCAGGCAGTGGCGGCAAAGTCACGAGGTCACTCTCGCAGACGTCCACAATCGCCCTTTCGTCGCTGGGATCACGCGGGATCCCGCGCTGAGGCCCGCCAACGAAAGGGCGATTTTGGTCACTTGGCCTCCAGCGCCGCCTGGTACAACGCGTTCTTTCGCACCCCGGTGGCTGCTGCGACGTCCGCGACGGCCTGTTTGAGCCGGGCTCCGTCGGCCACGAGCGCCTGGACTTGCTGCACCGCATCAGCCAGATCGTCCTCCGTAGCAGCCGGGGCACCGGCGATCACGATCGTCACCTCACCGCGCACCCCACCCCCAGCCCAGGAGGCCAGCGCGCCCAATCCACCGCGGACGACTTCCTCGTAGGTCTTGGTCAGCTCCCGGCAGACGACTCCGGCGCGCTGAGCCCCGAGCACCTCGGCAGCCGCGCTGAGCATCTCCGCCGTCCGATGCGGCGCCTCGAAGAACACCATCGTCCGCGGCTCGCGAGCCAGGTCGGCCAGCCGTCGGGACCGCTCCCCCGCCTTGCGGGGCAGGAAGCCTTCGAAGCAGAACCGGTCGACCGGCAGCCCGGACACGGCCAACGCGGCAAGCACCGCCGAGGGTCCGGGAACGACACTCACCCGCACCTCGGCTTCGATCGCAGCCACGGTGATCCGGTAGCCGGGATCGGAGACCGATGGCATCCCCGCATCGGTGGCGACGACGACCGTTGCCCCTGCCATGAGGTCGGAGAGCAGCTCAGGGGTCCGGGCCGCCTCGTTGCCGTCGAAGTAGGAGACGATCCGCGCCGACGTCTCGATCCCGAGCCGGGTCAGCAGCGTTCGCAGTCGCCGGGTGTCCTCGGCCGCGATCACGTCGGCGCCGATCAGTGCCCGGATCAGCGCCGGGCTGGCGTCAGCCACATCCCCGATGGGTGTCCCTGCCAGCAACAACAACCCGGGTTCCGCCACCGCGCCACCCTAGCTTCCGAGTTGTCAGATTCTGTGGTCGCTATGACGACCACAGAATCTGACAGCCCTCGCGAGTGACCCGCGAGCGGAGCGACGGCTCTGTCTGGACCGACGAGAGAGCAGACACGCTTTTCGTCTGCGAACGAGGAAGGAAGACAGAGTCCGTGGAGCGCAGCGAGCAACGAGTGAGGACAACACCGTTACATACACTCGTCCCCGTGACTGCGCTCGCCCCGCCCGAGGACGTCGCGTCCCCGGAGGGGCCGACGGACCCACCGCCGCCACCCGAGAAGACGACTGTCGAGCGGCTTCGCGTACCGCCGATGACCGACCGACTGACCGGCTGGCTCGTCACGATCGCGGTCACTGCCATCGCGTTCGTGCTGCGCGCAACTCATCTCGGCCGGCCGAACTCGCTGATCTTCGACGAGACCTACTACGCCAAGGACGCGTACTCGCTGCTGCTCTTCGGCTACGAGCGGTCCTGGCCGGACGATGCGAACGCCAAGATCATCGCCGGCAACCTGGACGTGATGAAGGACTCGGCCGCGTTCATCGTCCACCCGCAGCTCGGCAAATGGTTGATCGCGCTCGGCGAGCACGTCTTCGGCATGACGTCGGTCGGCTGGCGGGTCGGGCCGCTGATCGCCGGCACGCTCCTGGTTCTGGTGCTGACCCGACTGGTCCGCCGGGTATCCCGCTCCACCTTGATCGGTGGCCTCGCCGGGCTGCTGCTGGCGTTCGACGGGCTGGCCTTCGTGATGTCACGGGTGGCCCTGCTGGACATCTTCCTCGCGTTCTTCGTGCTTGCTGCCGTCGCCTGCCTGGCCGCCGACCGCGACTGGTTCCGCAACCGGCTGGCCGACCATCTCGAGCGCAATGGGCTGGCGGACTTGCAAGGTCGCTTCGGCCCGGCACTCATCCTTCGACCCTGGCGGATCGCGGCCGGACTGTGCTTCGGTCTGGCCCTGGGCAGCAAATGGAGCGCCCTCTATGTCCTCGCGGCCTTCGCGCTGCTCAGCCTGGCCTGGGACGTCGGTGCCCGTCGCCTCGCCGGAGCCGGTCTGCGCTCCTACACCGGCATTCTCCGCGACGGCATCCCCGCATTCATTTCCTTGGTCGTGCTGTCGGCCGTGGTGTACGTCAGCAGCTGGTTCAGCTGGCTGGCCAGCACCGGTGGCTATGACCGCGACTGGGCCAGTAAACATCCCGATGCCTGGACCACCCGGTTCCTGGGCGACGGACTGGCCTCGCTGATCCAGTACCACAAGGACATCTGGGGCTTCCACACCGGCGATTACATCAACAGCCAGACCCACTCCTACGACGCCAAACCGATCGGCTGGCTACTGATCGTGCGACCCTTGTCGATGTACTACGAAGGCGATCTGCCCGCCGACAGCTGCACCGCCGGCGCGGACAAGTGTGTCGGTGCGGTGCTCGCGATCGGTACGCCGGCGCTGTGGTGGGGCGGCGTGATCGCACTGGTCGCCGCTCTGATCCTGTGGATCGGAGCGCGCGACTGGCGCTTCGCGATCCCGGTGGTCGGGGTGCTGAGTGTCTGGCTGCCCTGGTTCTCCTACGACACCCGGCCGGTCTTCTACTTCTACGCGATCGCCCTGATCCCGTTCACGGTGATGGCCGTCGCCTTGTGTCTGGGCAAGGTGATCGGCGATGCCCGAGCCGGTGACCGGCGCATGATCGGGGGCATCATCGCCGGCGCCTTCGTCGCCCTGGTCGCGGCGAACTTCGCCTGGCTCTATCCGATCCTGTCCGGCGAACCGATCACGTACGCGCAGTGGCAGGCGCGGATGTGGTTCCGCAGCTGGATCTGACACCTGATCCTGGCGGCAGCGGGCTCCCGGGCCAGCAAGAATGGCAGCCATGGATCTGCTCGAGATCGCGCTGATAGGGATCGTGGCGGTGGTCACGGTCAACCTGGTCGCACCCAAGATCAAGATCGCTGCCCCGCTGCTGCTGGTGTTGCTCGGGATCGGCATCAGCTTCCTGCCGTTCGTCGCACCGGTGGAGATCGAACCGGAGTGGATTCTCGGCGGGGTGCTGCCACCACTGCTCTACTCGTCGGCGGTCAACATGCCGACGATGGACTTCCGGCGCGACTTCCGCACCATCTCCGCCTACTCGGTGCTGCTGGTGATCGCCTCCGCCGTGGTGATCGGCTATGTGATGAGCCGGCTCATCCCCGGCATCGATCTCGCGACGGGTATCGCCCTCGGCGCGATCCTCAGCCCGACCGATGCGGTCGCCACCAGCATCGTGAAACGCGCCGGCGTCGCCCGCCGACTGGTCACCGTGCTCGAGGGTGAGAGCCTGCTCAACGACGCCTCGGCACTCGTCCTGTTGCGCTCCGCGACGGCAGCCACCGCCTTGCTGTCGGCGCGTGCCGTAGCGGCCGACTTCATCTGGGCAGTCGTCGTCGCGGTGGCCATCGGTCTGGTGATCGGCAAGCTGAACCTGGCCATCCGATCGCGGATCCCCAACCCCACCAGCAATGTCGCCATCTCACTTGTCGTCCCCTTCTTCGCTTACCTACCCGCCGAGGAATTGAACGCCTCGGGCCTGGTGGCCGCGGTGATCGCCGGTCTGGTCACCGGGCACGGCTCGCCGAAGTACCTGCGTCCGCGGGACCGGCTCACCGCCGAGGCGGTCTGGCGGACCCTGGAGATGCTGCTGGAGAGTGCGATCTTCCTGCTGATGGGGTTGGAGCTGTACGGGCTGGTGCTCGAGGTGCACGAGGAACAAGGCAGCATCACGAACGCCGTCTGGCTGGCCGCCCTCGGGGCCCTGCTGGTGATCGTGCTGCGGACCGCCTTCGTCGCCCCGTCGCTGTGGCTGCTGGCAAGGCGCGGTCGGCGCAACCCGAAGGCACGGGAGCGGATCGCCGCGATCCGCGACCGGCTCGACGCCGACGACTTCCAGGCACCAGCAGCCCTGCCGGGCGTCGGTGAGGCCGAGCACGCCGCGCGCGTGAGCGCCCGGTCGGCGCAGCTGTCCTCGCATCTGACGCGACGGATCGCCGACCTGGACTACCTGTCGGCTCAGGCGTTCGGCTGGCGGGAGGGTGTCGTACTGGTCTGGGCCGGAATGCGGGGTGCGGTCACCCTGGCCGCCGCGCAGTCACTGCCCGCCGACACCCCCCAACGTGCGTCGCTGATCTTGATCGCCTTCCTGGTCGCAGCGGGAACCCTGCTGATCCAGGGCGGGACTCTGAGCTGGCTCGTCGGACTCCTCGGCCTCACCTCGAGCGACCCGGACGCA
The DNA here is from genome assembly GCA_047605905.1 of Microlunatus sp. GTDB lineage: Bacteria > Actinomycetota > Actinomycetes > Propionibacteriales > Propionibacteriaceae > Microlunatus. The sequence continues at coordinate 3,798 of JASGEZ010000177.1, read as the reverse complement.
CATCGGACGCAGTTGTCCGAGCTGCGCCGCGAACTCGGCGAAGTCTTGACAGAACGGCTGGATGCCAAAGCCGTCACCAAGCCGGACGGAACAGCGTTCTCGCCGGTGGCGCTGGACTGGGCCCGCAAGATCACCGGCGCCCTGCTCACCCCCGACGACGAGCAGAACGCCGATGGCGTGGACCTGCGCAGCGAGCGTGGTCAGCTCCGGCTGGCGGCCATCGAGATCCAGCGCGAGGAACTACTGCGGATCCGTGATCTCGGCACCTACCCCTCCGCGGTGCTGGAGGACACCCTCATCCAGCTCGACGCCGACCAGCTCAGCCTGGAACTGCGCACCGGTCAGTGACGCTCGCGCGGGCCTCGTCGACGATCTCGGCGACCTCGACCCAGATGCCCCGCTCGGCGCTCGCGATGGCGGCTGCCTGCATGCTCAAGGTGCCGAGGTTGTCGGCGATCGAGGTTTCGGCCGGCCGGCCCTGCCGCCAGGCGGTGACCATCTCCGCGAGTGCCGCCGTGTGGCCGCGCAGCTGATCCGGTCCGGTTTCGGCAGGCCAGTCGGTCGCGTCCAGATCGTGGCCGTCGCCGTGGCCAATCTGGTCCAGGGTCTGGGTCCGGACGTGATCGCTCCAGCTGTCCCAGATCGCCGTGCCCTGCTCACCACTCAGCCGCCAGGCCGCGTCGTAGCTGGTGGCAAAGCCGGGCGTCGCCCAGTTTCCCCGATAGCTGAACACCGACCCGTCGGACAGCTCGAACACCGAGGTGGCTCCCCCACCGGCGTGATACCAGGAGCCGCGCGGGTTGTACTCGTGGGTGAGCACTCGGACCGCCTCGGCGCCGGTCAAGAAGCGCGCCTGGTCGAAGGTGTGCAGGCTCATGTCCTCCAGCAGCGGATGCGGCAGCAGGTTCAGGTACGGCGCGTCGTGATGCGGTGACATCCAGTGATCGGCGCTCAGCGCCGAGATCCGGCCCAGTTGTCCGGCCGCCACCCGCGCCCGCAGTGCCCGGATCGCCGGGGCGTACCGGCGGTTCTGCATCACCGAGATCGTGCGGCCGGTCTCGGCCGCGAGGTCCGCCAGCGCGTACGCCTCGGTCAGCGAGGTGGACAACGGCTTCTCGGAGAACACGTCGCGGCCGGCATGGAGGGCTTCGGCGATCACCGCGCCATGCAGCGCCGGCGGGGTCAGATTGGCGACCACATCGATGTCGTGACGCGCCAGGGCAGTCGTCAGCTCCGGCTCGACCGGGGCCCGCAGGCCGAAGTCGGCCAGTTTGGCAAGCGCGACCTCGGTCCGAGGGTCGGCGACCGCGGTCAACTCGACACCCGGCAGGGTCTCGATCGCCCGCAACCAGGCACCGGAGATGTTGCCGGTGCCGACGAGCAGGAGGCGGACGGGGGTCGCAGAGTCGGGAGTGTCAACGCTCACCCGCGCAGGATAGTGATCTTGGTCGGGCTCCGTGCCAGGATCGTGCGGTGGACGTCGAGTTCCGAGTTACCCGCGCCGGTGTTGGCACCACGCTCCGACCAGGCACCGAGGCCGCCGACAACGGGCTCTGGCCATCCGAGATCCTGGTCGAGACCGGCGCCGCGCTGGACCTGAGGATCGAGGTGGAGTTGGGTGCCGCTGTCGGCTATTGGCATCCCGAAGCCGGCGAGTATCGGACGTTGCCGCCCGATTGGGCAGCCACGACCTCCACCAGCCTGGTCTGCGGGGCACCGGTCGGCTGCCTGTACGACGCCGCCGGCGAGAGCCTGTTCGGTTGGGCGCTGAACGAGCTGGTCGACGAGCTCGAGATCGGTTACGGCGTCTCGGAGGAGCACAAGACGTTCGCCGTCGAGTTGCGCGCGCGAGCGGTCGACACCGAGCGCCGGCTGGTGCTGCTGGCCGGCACCCGGCGAATGCCCTTGGCCGAGCTGACCGCCACCTTGGCGACCTGGTTGGCCGGTGGGCTCGAGACCTCGCCGCTGCCGGTGCCGGAGGTGGCACGGCGGCCGGTCTATTCGACCTGGTACACGTTCACCCAGGAACTCGACCAGGCCGGTGTGGAGGCCGAGACGGTATTGGGCACACAGTTGGGTATCGGCTCGGTGTTCGTCGATGACGGCTGGCAGCGACTGGCGTTCGGCCGTGGCTACGGCGGCTGCGGGGACTGGGTGCCGGACACCGACAAATTCCCCGATCTGGCTGGGTTCTCCGCCACCGCCCGGCAGCACGGCGCCGGGGTCGTGCTCTGGATCGCGCCGTTGCTGCTCGGACCGGACGCCGACGTATTCGACTCGCTGGCCGAGTACGCACCGCACCGGGTGGACCGGCTGCGCTGCCATGTGCTCGACCCCCGGCACCGGCAGGTCCGTGAGCATCTGGCAGCCACCTGCGTACGACTGGTGGTCGACTATGACCTGGCCGGTCTCAAGATCGACTTCCTGGACGACGCGATGGTCTATCGCGGCACCGATTCGACCGGTGATCTGAACGATGTCGGTCACGCGATGCAGGCCCTGCTGCAGCTGATCCGGGCCGAGCTGGCCGCCGTCGGCCGCGAGGACCTGGCGATCGAGTTCCGGCAGCCGTACGTGAGCCCGGCCATCGCGGCGTATGGGCAGATTCTGCGGGCGGCCGATTGCCCAGGCGATGCGGTGGTCAACCGGCGCCGGACGGTGGACTCCCGGTTGCTGACGGCGGGCCAGGTCGTGCACGGGGACATGCTCATGTGGGGTCCGACCGGCGGCGCGGAGGCGGTGGCACAACAGCTCTACGGCTGCTGGTTCTCGGTGCCGCAGATCTCGATGAAGCTCTCCGATCTCTCGGCCGAGCAATCGGAAGCGCTGGCTGGGTTGCTGGAGCTGTGGCAGCAGCTGGCTCCGGTTGCCTTGGACGGCTCGTTGTCAGTGTGGGGAGCCGAGCGCTGCTATGACCTTATCCAGGCTGATCGCACAGATCTCGGCCGGCGCGTGATCGGCCGCTACGTGCCGACCGTCGTGGACCTGGACGCCGCCGGTGAGGTGACGATCCTGAACGCAGTCTCGGCCAAGACTGTCGTCGTGCGGGTGGCTGCCGGTCTGACGATCAGCAGTGGTGTCGTCCGGAATGCCTCGGCCGGGGTCCTCATCGAGGTCGGCCCGCTGGGCAGCGGGCTGCAGGAGATCAGCGTGCCGCCCTTCGGCAGCCTCACTCTGACGGTGACTGGGCAGTAGCCGAACTCGCCCTCGCCGCCGGACTGGTCCAGCGCCCTTGGCCGGCTCTGGTCGGGCTCGGCCTGCTCGGCTTTGATCGGGCTCGGCCAATTCGGCTTTGATCGGCAATTTCCACCCATGGATGGAAATTGCGATGCATCCTCGCTATCCAAAGTTCAATCGACACCCACGGGCGAGAATTGCCACGCGTTGGCCGCATCCATGGGCGACAGATCCCGCCCATGGATGGGAGATTGGCACCATGACCTGCCGGCACGCGCTGCAATTCCGGTCCGTGGACGGCATCCGGAACTTGGTGGCACAACCTGTCGACACGCGCCATAACGCCCATGCGTGGGAGGGCGTGCAAGATCAACAGTGACGATCGCCCTCGACCACAACCGGTGGCGCCATCTGCCGGCCTCACCGGCGGCAGGGTGTCCAGAATGGTGGCGATCCGCGGCCGATGCCCAGAGCCAACCAATGATCGAAACTTCTTGCGAAACTGTTGATTGTCGAACGTCTATTCGTATAGAATGAAGGCATGATGCCGGACACCACCCCAGAGCCCACGGCATCGCCGCTGCTGGCCGCGGTGGATGGGGTCCGGACCGGGGTGCAGCA
>JASGEZ010000176.1:0-23174 GCA_047605905.1 Microlunatus sp. | reverse complement strand
CGGGAGCATCCGGCCCGGATCCTGCTGGTGGTCCGCGCCGCCGGACGAGTCGCTGCCTTGGATGCCGAGGTACGAATCGGTGAGGGTACGCCGGGCGAGGTCATCGTGATCCGGATGCGTGGGCCGTTGGCCGCCCATCCGGCATCGGTGGTCCGGCCGCTGTTGCTGCCCGACTCCCCCGTGGTGATCTGGTGGCCCGGCAAGACGCCCGCCAACCTCGCCGAGGACGAGTTGGCCGGCCTGGCCCAACGCCGGGTGACCGACGCCGCCGCCGTCAAGCGGCCGATCACGGAGTTGATGCTGCGAGCCGAGAACTATCAGCCGGGTGACACCGACCTGTCCTGGACCCGGTTGACCCCCTGGCGGGCGCTGCTGGCGGCTGCCCTCGACCAGTATCCAGCCCGGATCCATGCGGTCGCGGTCGAGGCCGAGCGGGGCAGCCCGTCGGCCGACCTGCTGGCTGCCTGGCTGCAGTCCCGATTGAAGGTGAAGGTGGCGCACAAGCCGACCGCCGGACCAGGCCTGACCGCCGTACGGATGACAACAGCCGCCGGTGACATCGCCATCACTCGCCCCGACGGCTTGCTGGCCTCCTACGCGGTGCCAGGCCAGCCGGAGCGGCTGGTCGCCTTGAAACGACGAGAGACCACTGAACTGATCACCGAAGAACTACGTCGGATGGATGCCGACCAGGTGTACGCCGATGCCCTGCTGGCCTTGCAGGACTACGCGAAGTCGAGTGCTGCGCCGAAGGCCACGCCGAGGAAGCGGGTGACCACGAAGGCGGCACCGGCCAGGAAGACGGCGTCCACCAAGGGGACGGCGAAGAAGGCTCCGGCCAAGAAGGCGGTAGCGAAGGAAGCCGAGACCGCCGCCGCGGATGCCACCGCGTCGGCCACCGACCAACCCGCAGAGCAGTCGTCGACCAACGAGGGGACCGAGTGATGTCTGGACCAGAAATCCTGCTGCACGACAGCGCTGATGATGTGGCCGAGGCACTGGCCGCCAGGCTGGCTTCGCGGCTCGCCGAGTTGCAACGGGGCACCTCGACACCCCAGGTGGCGCTGACCGGTGGCAGGATCGCCACCAAGGCATATCAACGGCTCGGCGCGGAGGGCCGCAGTTCAGCCGTGGACTGGAGCCGAGTGGGCCTGTGGTGGGGTGACGAGCGGTTCGTCGCCGCCGATGACGACGACCGCAACGCACGACAGGCGCTGACCGCACTGTCGTCCCTGCCGCTGAATCTGGAGCACGTGCACCCGATGCCGGCAGCCGGCGACGGACTCGAGCTGGACGAGGCAGCCGAGGCCTACGAAGCCGAACTCGGAGACGCCACGTTCGACATCTGCCTGCTCGGGATGGGCCCTGACGGCCATGTGGCATCCCTGTTCCCCGAGCATCCGTCGTCCTATGCCGAGGGCCGGGTGATCGCCGTTCGCTCCTCACCCAAGCCGCCGCCGGAACGGATCTCGCTCACCCTCGAGGTGATCAACCGGTCCGCCGAGGTGTGGTTCTGTGTCACTGGTGCGGACAAGGCGGCCGCTGCTCGCTTGGCGTTGTCGGGCACTGGACCGATTCAGGTCCCCGCCGCCGGCGTCCGAGGCCAAGACCGCACCCTCTGGCTGATCGACCGCGCCGCCGCGGCGGAATTGCCGCCCAACTCGGCCTGATCTGACGATCCGTGACCTGTAGTTGAAGGCTCGTCTCCGTCCTCGGAGACGAGCCTTCACCTTGTCGATCACCACGATCGAAGATCGGCATCTGAGGCAGCAGCGCATCGTGCGCAACGCTGCGGGGAGCCATTCCACCCGCGCATAGCCAGGATCGCCGCGACCTGCCAGGCAACCTGACACGGACCTTCCGCAACGTCATGCCAGCCATAGCGAAGCGTGACTTCCCCTTCCAGTAAGGCAGCGTTGTCTCGGCGAGCATCTCGGAATCTCTCCAGCGCATGCAGTTGGCCATCCAGTTCGACGAGGGTCGCGAACTCTTCGTAGCGGACATCCCGAAAGGCCCGTCCACGCCGAGCTCGCGCTTGCCGTGTCCCGATACCTCGTTGCACAAGTCGACAACGGTATCCTCGATAGTGGTCATCGGCGGCTCGCCCAGGCAGCGTTGATCACGAATACCAGGTGACTCCCGCCGGAAGACCCAGACTTCGCGGTCGGCAATGGCCCGTACAACTGGAATGAGTACCGTTATCGTCCGCGGTTCGTCTTTGACCAGACTCCATCGATGGCCTGCAGCCGCATAACCGAGCCGAGACCGGTCGCCGCCCAGCAGGACCCCGGCCCAGGCCAGGGTCAACCACGATGGTTGGACCGCACCCACTTGGTAGATGCCGGTCGCGAGTCTTCGCCAGTGCCCTTGTGCCACCAGCCGCTCGGCTGCGCGGAGCGGGAAGACGAAGCCGGCCAACTGGCGGGCATTGATCACGCCAGACTGGGCAGCGGCGAGTGAGAGCAGGTGGGGTGACGGGTCAATGCGTGCATACACACTGAGACATAAAGGACACCGCACCGATTGAACCGGGGCAGCAAGAGATCTGTGGATGACGCTCGTAGCTCCGACGACCCTGTGGATGAAGGCTTATCCCCGTCGTCGGGGATAAGCCTTCAACCTGTCGCGACTGGCAGGTCAGTAGATGACTTCGCCCGAGGCACGGCGGTCGCGCAGCGACTGCAGCGCCTCTTTCAAGATGTCGGCGGCCTCGGCGTCGGAGCGACGCTCCTTCACGTAGGCCAGGTGGGTCTTGTACGGCTCGATCTTCGGGGGGGGCGGCGGGTTCGTCGAGTCCAGGTTCGAGGGAAGGCCACAGCGTGGGCAGTCCCAGGTCTCCGGGATCTGCGCATCCGCGGCGAAGGCCGGCCTGGTCTCGTGCCGGTTGGCACAGTAGTAGGAGACGTAGAGCCGAGGAGCGGCGTCACCCCGTTCGGCCTCCCCCATCGGCCCCGCACCTACCCGGCTGCCCCGGATGGCACTACCACCAGTCACCCTGTGTCCTCTTTCCCCGTGGAACCCATCGACGCCGTCAGGCGCTGAACTTGTAGAGCAGGCCCAGGGCCACGATGCAGGCCAGCCAGATCACCGAGATGATGATGGTCAGCCGGTCCAGGTTCTTCTCGGCCATCGACACACCACCCATGGAGGTCGACATGCCGCCACCGAAGAGATCGGACATGCCGCCGCCCCGGCCCTTGTGCATCAGCACGAACAGCGCCAGGATGACACTGGTGACGGCCAGCACGATCGAGAAGATCAGGATCGGTGTGGTCATCATCACGACAGGGGCCGAAATCACGCGCGCTAGCCTAACTCACCGAACGGGCGATAGCGGAACGGGCGAGACTCACAGCTTCGGCAGGTCATAGAACCGAGCGATCGCGGCGAACTCCTCCGGATTGAGGCTGGCCCCGCCGACCAGAGCACCGTCCACATCGGGCTGAGCCATGATCGAGGCGACGTTGTTCGCCTTCACCGAGCCACCGTAGAGGATCCGGACACTTTCGGCGGTCGTCGCGTTGTGCTTCCTGGACAGCCAATGGCGGATCGCTCCGCACACCTCCTGCGCATCCTCCGGCGTGGCGACCTCACCGGTGCCGATCGCCCAGACCGGCTCGTAGGCGATGACCAGGGCGCCGATCTGCTGCTCGGTCAACTGGGCCAGTGCACCCTCGACGTGGCTCAGGGTGAACTCCACATGCTCCGATGCCCGGCGGACCTCCAGTCCCTCGCCGACGCAGACGATCGGGGTCAGACCCTTCCTGATCGCCTGGATCGTCTTGGCGTTCACGGTGTTGTCGTCCTCGCCGTGATACTGACGCCGCTCCGAATGGCCTACCACGACATAGCGGCAGCCGAGCTTGACCAGCATGTCCGCCGAGATGTCACCGGTGTAGGCGCCACCGTCGAACGGCGAGAGGTCCTGTGCGCCGTAGCCCAACTCGAGCCGATCACCGTCCACCAAGGTCTGCACGGTGCGCAGATCGGTGAACGGCGGGAGGACCACGACCTCGCTCTTCGCGGGGTCATGGCGCTTGTCCTCCAGGGTCCAGACCAGCTTCTGGACCAGGCCGACGGCGTCGACATGGTTCAGGTTCATCTTCCAGTTGCCGGCCATCAAAGGCTTGCGGGGCAAAGTCACTCTCCGTCTTCGAGAACTGCCACTCCGGGCAGGGTCTTGCCTTCCAGATACTCCAGGCTCGCGCCGCCGCCGGTCGAGATGTGACCGAAGTCGTCATCCGCAAAGCCGAGGTGCCGCACCGCCGCGGCCGAGTCTCCACCACCCACCACCGACAGACCGTCGACCTCGGTGAGTGCCTGCGCGACGGCCTTGGTGCCACCGGCGAACGCCTCCCACTCGGCGACACCCATCGGACCGTTCCAGAACACCGTCTTCGCACCGGCAACCACCGAGGCGAACACCTTCGCCGACTCGGGGCCGATGTCGAGACCGAGCTGGTCCTCCGGGATGGCATCGGCCGGCACCACCGTGGCCGGTGAGTCCGCCTTGAACTCCGGTGCCACCACGATGTCGGAGGGCAGCACGATCTGCTTGCCGCCGGCGGCCGCCTCGTTCAGATAGCCCTGGACCGTCTCGATCTGGTCCGCCTCGAGCAGGCTCTTGCCCACCGGGTAGCCCTGCGCGGCCAGGAACGTGAACAGCATCCCGCCGCCGATCACCAAGGTGTCGGCGGTCTTGATCAGATTCGCGATCACGGCGAGCTTGTCGGAGACCTTGGCACCGCCGAGCACCACCACGTACGGCCGCGCCGGGTCCTCGGTGAGCTGCTTGAGCACCTCGACCTCGTTCTTCACCAGCGAGCCCGCCGCATTCGGCAGCTTCTGCGCCAACTCGTAGACCGAGGCCTGCTTGCGGTGCACCACACCGAAGCCGTCGGAGACGAAGTAGTCGCCGAACGCGGCGTACTTCTCCGCCAGCGCGTTCCGCTCGTCGGGGTCCTTGGAGGTCTCCCCCGGCTCGAACCGGACGTTCTCCAGCATCGCGACCTCACCATCGGCGAGCGAGGCGACGGTCTGCAGCGCCGACGGTCCGACCGTGTCCTCGGCCAGCTTCACGGGAGCACCGAGCAACTCACCGAGTCGCCCGGCCGCCGGAGCCAGGGAGTACTTGGGGTCCGGCGCGCCCTTGGGGCGACCGAGGTGGGCAAGGATGATGACCTTCGCGCCAGCCTCGCGGAGCTGGTTCAAGGTCGGCAATGACGCTCGGATCCGTCCGTCGTCGGTGATCTGGCCACCGTTCAGCGGAACGTTCATGTCGCAGCGGATCACAACCCGCTTGCCCTGCAGGTCACCAAGCTCAGCAATCGACTTCACGATGCCTCCTAGAAAGGCTAAGCGCGCAAGGAGCCGGGCCGCCCCGAACGATCCCGATCAGAAATTGACCGATACCGATCAGAGCCGGACCCGGCCCGTACGCAGTCGTCAGAGGGACTTGCCGACCAGGTCGACGAGATCGACCAGGCGGTTCGAGTAGCCCCACTCGTTGTCGTACCAGCCGATGACCTTGACCAGGTCACCGTTCACCTTGGTCAGCGGCGCATCGAAGATGCAAGACGCCGGATCGGTGACGATGTCGCTGGACACCAGCGGCGCCTCGCTGTACTTGAGGAAGCGGCCGTCGGCAGCAGCCTTGATCGCGGCGTTGACCTCCTCGACCGAGGTCTCCTTGGCGGCCTGGAAAGTCAGGTCGGTCGCAGAGCCGGTCGGCGTGGGTACGCGGACCGCGAAGCCGTCCAGCTTGCCCTTGAGCTCCGGCAGCACCAGGCCGATCGCCTTCGCCGCACCGGTGGAGGTCGGCACCATGTTCAGGGCCGCGGCGCGGGCGCGGCGCGGGTCCTTGTGCGGGCCGTCCTGCAGGTTCTGGTCCTGGGTGTAGGCGTGGATCGTGGTCATCAGACCCTTGACGATGCCCACCGACTCGTAGAGCGCCTTGGCCATCGGGCCGAGGCAGTTGGTGGTGCAGGAGGCGTTGGAGATGATGTGGTGAGCGGCCGGGTCGTACCTGCCGTCGTTCACGCCCATCACGATGGTGATGTCCTCGTTCTTCGCCGGAGCGGAGATGACGACCTTCTTGGCGCCGCCGTCGATGTGTGCCTTGGCCTTCGTCGCATCGGTGAAGATGCCGGTGGACTCGATCACGATGTCCACGCCCAGGTCACCCCACGGCAGCGCGGCAGGATCCCGCTCCTCGAAGACCCGCACCGACGTGCCGTCGACGCTGATGTCGGTGTCGGAAGCAACGACCTCGCCGGGCAGCCGGCCGAGAATCGAGTCGTACTTCAGGAGGTTCGCCAGGCTGGCGTTGTCGGTGAGGTCGTTGACGGCCACCACCTCGAGGTCTGCGCCAGCGGCAAGAGCGGCCCGGTAGAAGTTCCGGCCGATCCGGCCGAATCCGTTGATGCCCACTCGTACAGTCATGCGTGCCTTCTCCTCAGATCGGAACGGCTCGTCATTGGAGCCATCAGACACCTTAGCCAACCGATCTGCACCGACCTGGGGCCTGTCACCCCACTGGTATCAACCTGCGACGCGACTGGTATCAGACCACCGGATCGGCGACGCGGCATCAGCCGGCGAGACCAACCGGATTGGATCAGTCGGCATCGTCCAGCAAGTCGACGCCGAGGCCCGCCTCGGTGTTGGGGATACCGAGCTCGGCGGCCCGTTTGTCCGCTGTAGCCAGCAACCGCCGGATCCGCCCGGCGACGGCGTCCTTGGTGAGCTGCGGATCGTGCAGTTGACCGAGCTCTTCCAAGCTGGCCTGCTTGTTCTCGATCCGCAGCACTCCGGCCGCCTTCAAGTGCTCGGGTACGTCGTCGCCCAGGATCTCCAGCGCCCGCTCCACCCGGGCGCCGGCGGCAACGGCAGCTCGTGCGGAACGCCGCAGATTCGCGTCGTCGAAGTTGGCCAGCCGGTTCGCGGAGGCACGTACCTCGCGGCGCATCCGACGGTCCTCCCAGATCAACACCGATTCGTGGGCGCCCATCCGGGTGAGCAGGGCAGCGATCGCGTCTCCGTCCCGGATCACCACCCGGTCGATGTTGCGTACGTCGCGGGCCTTCGCCGAGATACCGAGGCGCCGGCCCGCCCCGACGAGCGCCAGCGCGGCCTCGGGACCGGGGCAGGTGACCTCCAACGACATCGACCGGCCAGGCTCCGTCAAGGACCCGTGGGCCAGGAAGGCGCCCCGCCAGGCAGCCTCGCAATCGCCGAGGCTACCGCTGACGATCTGGGCCGGCAGCCCTCGCGCCGGGCGGCCACGACCGTCCACCAGTCCGGTCTGACGCGCCAGCGCCGACCCGTCCTTGATCACCCGGACGACATAGCGGGTGCCGCGCCGCAGCCCGGAGCCGTTGACGATGACCAGCTCGGAGTCGTGGCCGAAGACGTCTGCGATGTCGGTACGCAACCGCCTCGCCGCGGCGCCGGTGTCCAGCTCCGCCTCGATCACGATCCGGCCGCTCACGATGTGCAGACCACCGGCGAACCGTAGGGTGGAGGCGATCTCGGCCTTGCGGTTGCTCGGTCGGGTCACCTTGACCGTCGCCAATTCCGCCTTCACCTGCGCCGTCATAGCCATCCGAGCATGATGCCACGCTCCCGGCCCGATAGGGACCCGAGTGCCGGATATCCGCGCTCAGCCTCAGATCCCCATGATCTCCGCGTACGCCGACGCCAGCCGGAGCTGGTCGTGCCGGGCGGAACCGTCCCGTACGGCGAGGTCGGCGACCACCAGTTCGGCACCGAGCGAACGCGCCCAGGCCGCCAGATGGGGATCATCGGCGGCGAATCGCTGGTCGGCGAGCACCGCGTCCAGTCGCAGGTGCGGCGCATGTTCGGCCAACAGCTCGACATGCCGAGCCGCACTGAATCCCGCGGTCTCCCCGGCCGGCTCGAGGTTGAGACTCAGCAGCCGGCGGGCCGAGGTCGCATGGATCGCTTCGGCCAGTTCGGGAACCAGCAGGTGCGGGATCACCGACGTGAACCACGACCCGGGTCCGAGGACGATCCAGTCCGCCTCGTGCACGGCCAGGAGCGACTCGGGACAGGCCGGCGGGTCGCTTGGCAGCAGGTGCACGGAGCGCACCTCGGCCGTAGTCTTCGCCACCCGCGCCTGGCCGCGGATGTGGGAGATCTCATCCGGGGACAGCGGGTCGAGCCCGATCACCTCCGCCTCGATCTCCAGTGGCACGGCGGCCATCGGTAGCACCCTGCCCTCGGCGCCGAGCAGTCGGGCGACCATGTCCAACCCGGCCACCGGATCTCCGAGTCGCTCCCACAGCCCGGCGATCAGCAGATTGCCGATGGCATGTCCGGCAAGCTCGCCGTCGCCGGGAAAGCGATACTGCAGCACGTCCGCCCAGGTCCGGCCTGACTCGTCGTCACCGCACAACGCCGCCAGCGCCATCCGCAGGTCACCGGGTGGCAGGCAGTGCAACTCGCGCCGCAGGCGGCCGGATGACCCCCCGTCGTCGGCGACGGTGACGATCGCGGTCAGCCGGTCGGTCACCCGCCGCAGTGCGCTCAGCGAGGCCGACAAGCCGTGGCCGCCGCCGAACGCGACGACCGCGGGCAGCCGTGGACCCCAGCTTGCCGCCGGCCGCGGGGAACGACGTCCTGGCCAGCCCTGCCCGGTCGCGCTCACCGGTCACTCCCGACCCACGTCACGGTGCAGGACCTTGGTCGCCATCCCCGAGTCGCGCAGCCGACGACCGAACTCCTCGGCCATCGCCGTGCTGCGGTGCTTGCCGCCGGTGCAACCGATGGCAACCGTGGCGAATCTCTTGCCCTCGTTGATGTAGCCCCTGGCAGTTACTTCCAGCAAGTCCCGCAAGCGCTGCAGGAACTCCTCGGCGCCAGGCTGACCCAGGACGTATTCACGGACCGGGGCACTCAGACCGGTCTGTGGCCGGAGTTCGGGCACCCAGTGCGGGTTGGGCAGGAAACGGACGTCCACCACCAGGTCGGCGTCGACCGGGATGCCGTTCTTGAAGCCGAAGGAGACCACCGTGACCCGCAGCTGGTCGTCGGAGGCATCGCCGTACGCGTGTGCGACCCGAGACGCGAGTTGGTGAATGTTCAGCGAGGAGGTGTCGATCACCAGATCGGCGGCGGCGCGCAGGGTGGCCAGCGACAACCGCTCCCGGGTGATGCCGTCCAACAGCCGACCGTCCCCCTGCAGCGGGTGGGGCCGGCGGACCGACTCCTGGCGCCGGACGATCACGTCGTCGCTGGCCTCCAGGAACAAGATCTCCGGCATCGTCCCCGTCGCGGCCAGGTCCGTGAACATGGTCGGCAGCTGTTCGAAGAACGATCGGGTGCGGACATCCAGCACCACGGCGAGCCGGCTGATGCCGTTCTCCCGGGCCTGGGTACACACCTCCGGCAGCACGGTCGGCGGCAGATTGTCGACCACGTACCAGCCCAGATCCTCCAAGGCGTTGGCCGCAGTCGACCGGCCGGCCCCCGACATCCCGGTCACCACCACCAGCCGCAGATGCTGCTCGGGCGGTCCGCTGTCTGAGGTGGTCACGCTGATTGACTCGCTGCTCACCTGGTCATTATCGCGTCAAGACGTGATGATCTCGCCGGTGGCCGTGTTAACGGCCTCTCGCGTCGGCGTCTGGTCCAGTCGCGCCTTGATCGCGGCTGCCAGCACCGGGCCGAATCCGGGCACGGCGGCGATCTCGTCAGGGCTCGCCGCGCGCAGCTTCTTCAACGACCCGAAGTGGGTCAGCAGGGTCTTGCGCCGGACGTCACCGAGCCCCGGCACGTCGTCCAGCACCGACTCCACCATCGACTTGCTGCGCCGCGATCGGTGGTGGGTGATGGCGAACCGGTGGGCCTCGTCGCGTACCCGCTGAAGCAGATAGAGCCCCTCACTGGTACGGGGCAGGATCACCGGGATGTCGCTGTCCGGCAGCCACACCTCCTCCAGTCGTTTGGCCAGCCCGCACAAGGCGACGTCATGGATCGCGAGCTCGTCCAAGGCGGCCGCCGCCGCGGCGACCTGGGGCGGACCACCGTCGACGACCACCAAGGACGGCGCGTAGGCGAACCGCCGCGGTGCTCCGGTGGTCGGGTCGATCAGCAGCGGTCCCTCCTCAGTCGCGTTGCCGCCGTCTGCCGGCGACCGGTTCGCCTGCTGATCGTCCAGCAACCGCTTGAACCGTCGGGTGATCACCTCGTGCATCGCGGCGACGTCGTTCTGCCCGTCGATCGAACGGATGATGAAGCGGCGGTATTCGCTCTTGCGCGGCAGCCCGTCCTCGAACACGACCATCGAGGCGACCACCTCGGTGCCCTGCAGGTTGGAGATGTCGTAGCACTCGATCCGCAGCGGCGCGGACGGCAGCTCCAACGCCTCCTGGATCTCCTCCAGCGCCCGGTTCCGGGTGGAAAGATCGCCGGCTCGGCTCGTCTTGTGCCGGACCAGCGCCTCGTTCGCGTTGCGAGCAACGGTCTCCATCAAGACCCGCTTGTCGCCGCGCTGCGGCACCCGGATTTGCACTCGGGAGCCGCGTTTCGCCGTCAGCACGGCGGTGATCGAGTCCAGCGAGGTCGGCAGCTCCGGGACCAGGATCTCGCGCGGAACCGCCACCGGGTCCGGCTCCGCGGGATCGATCTCGTCGTAGAGCTGCACCAGGAACGACTCGATCAGCGCGTCGGTGCCACCGTCGTCCATCCGGTCGGCGACCCAACCCCGCTCACCGCGGACCCGACCGCCGCGGACATGGAAGATCTGCACCGCAACCTCGAGCGGGTCTTCGGCAAGGGCGATCACATCGGCGTCGGTGCGGTCCTGGAAGACGATCGCGTTGCGGTCCATCGCCTTCTGCAGGGCGCCGATGTCGTCCCTGAGCCGGGCGGCCTTCTCGAACTCGAGTTCGTCGCTGGCCTGCCGCATCTGGGCTTCCAGACGCTTCACGTACGCCGTGCCGTCGCTGGCCATGAAAGAACAGAAGTCCTCCACGATCTCGCGGTGCTCGTCGGCGTCCACCCGACCGACGCAAGGTGCCGAGCACTTGCCGATGTAGCCGAGCAGGCACGGCCGGCCGATCTGCTTGTGGTTCTTGAACACTCCCGGTCGGCAGGACCGCATCGGGAAGACCCGCAGCAGCAGATCGACCGTCTCCCGGATCGCCCAGGCATGCGAGTAGGGCCCGAAGTAGCGGTTGCCCTTCCGCTTGGCGCCGCGGCCCACCATCACCCGCGGGAACTCCTCGGCCAGCGTCACGCAGAGCCAGGGATAGGACTTGTCGTCGCGGTATTTGACGTTGAAACGGGGATCGAACTCCTTGATCCAGGAGTACTCGAGCTGCAGCGCCTCGGTCTCGGTCTGGACCACCGTCCACTCGACCTTCGCCGCACTCTGCACCATCGTCCGGGTGCGGTGATGCAAACCCATCGGATCGCCGAAGTAGGAGTTGAGCCGGGACCGCAGGCTCTTGGCCTTGCCGACATAGATGACCCGCCCGTTCTCGTCGGAGAATCGGTAGACACCCGGCTGATCGGGAATCGACCCCGGAGCCGGACGATAGGAAACGCGGGCTGGCACGACGAACAGCCTAAGCCGCGCCACCGACACCCCGACTTGTCAGATTCTGTGGTCTCTCGGGCGACCACAGAATCTGACAAGTCGGGTACTACGCCTTGATCACGATGTCGCTGCCCGACTTGGTGAAGGAGACGGCCGGGAGTGGTTCGGTGGCCGGGCCGGCAACGGGGTCGCCGCTCGTCAAGTCGAAGTGGCTGTTGTGGCAGGGGCAGATGATCACACCGTCGGAGACCGAGCCGATCACGCAGCCTTGATGGGTGCAGATTGCGCTGAATGCCTTGAACTCGCCGTCCGTCGGCTGGGTGACCACGTACTGCTGGTTGACGACCACCCCGCCACCGACGGCAACATCGGCGATCGCCACCGAGGCCGGGCCGGCGGTGGCACTCCCACCACCGGACGCACTCTGGCCCCCGGCGCCACCAGAGGGTTGGGCATTGCAACCGGCCAGCATGATGCTCCCGGAGAGAGCCACCAGGCCGGCTGCGCGCAACGCGGTCCGACGATCACAGCTGTAGCAGTAGTCAGATGCCGTCATGGCGTCATCCTGCCAACCATCACTGTGAGTCTGCTGTGAGTACGAACTGGCCGGCTCGCCACCGCCATGACCCTCCTGCCAGTGCGGTGGCAACCGTGCCAGCCGAGGACTCCGACCGGGCCCTCGGCGCGTCGTACCGGCTCCACGAGCTGATCGGACGCGGCGCAGCCCGCGAGGTCCGGCGCGGCATCGACCGCCGTCCGGGCAGCCGATAGCGGCCAAACTACTGCGGCCGGAGTCGGCGAGGACCACGAGCTGGTCGCCCACCAGCAAACGGCGCGATCGCGACGCCGGCTGCCTCCAACAGCCAGGCTGAGCCGGGAAGACTCAGCACTGGCAGCGACGGGTCGTACGTCGAGACTACTTGGCAGCGACGTCTTGCTCGGCGCCGTGGATGTCCAGCTTGGACGTCTCTGGTGCGACGAAGACGCAGATCATCGTGATGGTCAACATCACCACCGCGTACACGGACACGAAGACCGAGGTATCGAATCGGTCCAACAGCGCGACCGAGATGATCGGCGCGAGCGCGCCACCCACGATTCCGGCCAGCTGAAAGCCCATCGACGCGCCGGTATAGCGGACCTTGGTCGGGAACATCTCGGTGATGAAGGCCGACTGCGGACCGTACATCGCGGCGTGGAAGATCAACGCGACCACAGTCGCCAGCATGATCAGCCCGAACTGCGCGCTGTTGAGCAGGGCGAAGAACACGAAGGCCCAGATCGCAGCTCCAGCAGCTCCAGCCAAATACACCGGTCGACGACCGATCTTGTCCGACAAGTGACCAAAGATCGGGATGGCCACGACTTGAACGCCTGCCGCAACCAGCACGGCGTTGAGCGCGTAATACCTCGGGAGTTCAAGATAGGTAGCCACGTAGGTGGTAATGAACAACACGAACGTATAGAACGAGACGTCAACTCCGACCCGCGCACCGATCGCCAGCAGAACCCGCCGCGGGTAGCGCTTCAGCACTTCCAGGATCGGCGCCTCCGCCTTCTCCTCGGACTCCTCCACCTCGGCGAACAACGGGCTTTCGGCGATAGACATACGGATCCACAGACCCACCCCGACCAACACCCCACTGAGCAGGAACGGCACCCGCCAGCCCCAGGACACGAACGCTTCCTCCGAGGTCACAGCCGCCATCAAGGACAGCATCCCGTTGGCGAGCAGCAAACCGATCGGCACACCAATCCCAGGCCAGGCCGCATTCAAGCCACGCCGATTGGGGTCGCCGGACTCCATGGTCATCAACACGGCGCCGCCCCACTCACCACCAAGGCCCAAGCCCTGCAGGAAGCGCAGCAGCACCAGCAGAAGAGGAGCCCCGATACCGATGGAGCCGTAGGTCGGCAACACACCGATCAGGCACGTCGAGATCCCCATCAAGAGCAGGGTCACCACCAGGACGTTCTTGCGACCCACCTTGTCGCCGAAGTGCCCGAACACGATCCCGCCGATCGGGCGCGCCACAAAACCCACCGCGAACGTGGCAAAGGCCAACAGGGTTCCGATCAGCGGATCGAAGTCCGGAAAGAACAAGTGGTTGAACACCAGGGCAGCCGCACTGCCGTAGATGAAGAAGTCATACCACTCCAGCGACGTCCCGATCAGGCTGGCGACGATGACCTTGCGAGTAGATGAGGGGGTGATGGGCGGCTTTGAGCCAGCCGAGGAATGGGGACTTGCTTCTGGCATGGTCTGCGACCTTCCTGAGAGGACGTTGAGTGGGTCGACAGCTGCACCATAATGTATTGTTCAATACTTGAGCAAGAGATCAGTTCAATAGAATCCTGGTTGAGGTGTAGCTTTAACCGGCAGGTAACACACGAGGCCGGAGATGCATCGCCAGGGAGCCGAGATGACGACGAGAGCCGTAGTCAACGGAGCGCCGAGCCGTACGGCTGATGCAGGAGCGTTGCCGACGCTCCCCCCGCGGCTGAGCACTGCGGAGCACGCCGCCGCAGTCGTTCGCACCGAGATCGCGAGCGGCTCGCTGTTGCCCGGGACTCCGCTACGGGAGGGAAAAGTCGCCGATGCCTTCGGCATCTCCCGGAATACCGTTCGCGAGGTCTTCCGGCTGCTCGCGCACGAGCGGCTGGTGGAGCACGTCGCCTACCGCGGGGTACGCATCCGCAGGCTCGTGCCGACCGATATCTCGGCCATGTACCGGACCCGGCGTTTGGTGGAGCCGCTCGGAATTCGTGCCGCCATGGCCGATCCGGACGCACAGCGTGCGTTGCGTGAGACCGTCGACCTCGCTGCGGCAGCCGCCGATGCCGCGGACTGGCAGCAGGTGGGCACGTGCGACATCGACTTCCACCGCATCGTCATGGGCGCTTGCGGCAGCCGCCACCTCTCGGAGATGTTCGAAACGCTCCTCGCCGAACTACGGCTGGCCTTCCTGCAAGTGCCCGACGTCTCGCAAATGCACCAGTCCTATGTCTCTCGTAACCGGCAGTTGCTGGAGCTGACCGAGGCGGGCCAGGAGGATGCCGCACTCCGTGAGCTGAACGACTACCTGGTCACGGCGGAGCAGACCATTCTGTCGAAACTGGCAGACTGAGCACCGCACCCGATCGGGCGATGAACCGACGTCGGCCGTCCGACCAGCGGTTGCCTGGAATTCTCCGGGGCGCAACCCGGCACCACAACGATGCCGATCATGCCTCAAACGAAAACGCGTCGTCGTCGGGCTGGGCTGCTGGCCGGGGCCGGCCTGCTCAGTGTCACCGCACTCATCGCGCCGATGGCCACCGCATCAGCTACCACCTACCCCAGCGACACGATCAAGCCGGACATCGTGCCAGCTCTCAGCGGCTACAACTCCTTGTGGCAGCCCTCCGGCGACAGCGACCTGCACGGCACCGTCCTCAACGCCCCCGCGCTGCAGCACAATGACCGGGTGACCAGCTGGATCAACCAGCACGCGACCCACGATCAGCAGTTCCGGGCGCTGCAGAACTCGGCCTACCTGGCCAGCGACGGCAGCGGCTACGACCAGTCGATATCCATCGCCGACGGCTTGGGCAAGCGGCTCGGCGCGTTCTACGTCACGGGCCGCCTCGACGGTTCCCTGCCGCTCACCAGCGCGCTGGTCAACACCTCCACCGGCAGCACCGGCGCCTACATCAGCACCAGCGCGGCCAAGGCGGCCTACAGTCATCCCCGACCCTTCCTGCAGGTCGATCCCAACGCCGAACCCGTGCCCGGCGACACCGATGGCTGCGCGCCGAGCAAGATCAACGGCTCCTCGCTCGCCAACAACCGCAAGGGCAAGCCTTGGGCCGACTCCGAGGGCAACCTCAAGATCACCCGCGTCCCGGCGACCGTGGACACCACCCGCGAGTTCGCCACGACCGATGTCGCCTTGGACCCGATCTACGGCGAGGCGGCCCTCTGCGCGGGCGGGTCCTACCCGAGCGGTCACACCGCCTCCGCCTATGAGGCCGGCATCACCCTCGCGACCCTGCTGCCCGAGCTGGCTCCGCAGATCCTGGCCCGCTCCTCCGAGGCCGGCAACAACCGGATCGTGCTCGGCGTCCACTACGCCCTCGATGTCGTCGGTGGCCGGATGGGCGGCGAGATCGCCGTCTCGGCCCGCTGGTCCGACGCCAAGTTCCGTTCCGAGGTGCTGGCGCCGGCCCGCAAGGAACTCGTCTCTTACCTGACCGCGCAGTGCAAGGCCAAGCTGCACATCTCGACGCTGTCGAAGTGCATCGCGGCGGACACCTCGTACACCAACAACCCGTACGGCGGCGCCAAGATCCCCGGCGGCACGGCCCAGATCGTCACCAACCGCAAGTCGGCGCTGAAGGTCTACACCGAGCGGCTCGGCTACGGCTTCAAGCCCGTCGGCTCGACCAAGCTCGCCGCCTCCGTCCCGGCCGGGGCCGAGGACCTGCTGCGCACCACCTATCCGTCGCTGACCGCTTCGCAGCGGCGGCAGATCCTGGCCCAGACCCAGATCGCCTCAGGTCATCCGCTGGACACCACGGCCGCCCACCAGGCGTACCCGCTGACGCCCGGATCCTGGCAGCGGCTCAACCTCGCCGCAGCCATGTCGGCCAAGGTCAAGGTCACCAAGAGCGGCAAGGTCAAGGTGCTCTCGACCGGCGGTAAGGCCACCGTCGTCCGCTGACCCACCCCTGCTAGTCGTGCCGGAGGCTCAACCGCGTGCCTCCGGCACGCCTTGTCAGCCGCGTGCCTCCGGCACGACTAGCCCTGTCTCGTACGCCAGCACCACCGCCTGCACCCGGTCCCGCAGGTCGAGCTTGGTCAGCACCCGCCCGACGTGGGTCTTCACGGTGCTCTCCTCCACCACCAACCGACCTGCGATCTCGGCGTTCGACAGGCCGGCCGCGATCAGCCGCAACACGTCCAGCTCGCGGGCGGTCAGCGACGTCAGCCGCTCCGGCACGACGGAGTTCCGCTCAGGCGTGGGCTGCAGTGCCCGGGTGAACCGGCCGATCAACCGGCGGGTGACCGCGGGGTCGATCAGCGCGTCCCCCGCGGCCACCGATCGGATCGCGGCGATCAGCTGCTCCGCCGGCGCGTCCTTCAGCAGGAAACCGCTGGCGCCGGCTCGCAGCGCCTCGTAGACGTACTCGTCGGAGTCGAAGGTGGTCAAGATCAGCACCCGGGCATCGGTCCGGGACAGCACCGTACGGGTGGCCTGCAGACCATCGAGCCGCGGCATCCGGATGTCCATCAAGATCACGTCCGGTTGCAGCGCCACCGCCCGCTCGATCGCCTCGACCCCGTCGGCCGCCTCACCGACGACCTCGATCCCGCCGGCCGCGCCGATGATCACCCGGAAGCCGGTGCGAACCAGCCGTTGATCATCGGCGATCAACAGCCGGATCGCCGGCACTTCGAATCCTTCCGACACCTCAGCCTCCCTGATCGGACCCGGTCAGCGTACGGCTCCGGGCTGGCGCCCGAGGTCCCCCTGACGAACGAGGACGGGCCCCTGCCTCCACCTCGATGATGACTTCCGTCGGCGGACACCCGGTGTCCACCCGAGGGTGGACACCAGCGCCGATGTTCCCTCTCAGTGGCGACGTGCCGGCCAGGCCGTTCGCCGCAGACTCCTGTCATCGCCGGACCAACGCGGTCCGGCCGCACCGACAGGAGCTGATCATGACCAACATTTCGACTCACCCGACCGAGGTGACCCGCACTTCGACCGCCGCCGCGCCGATGACCCTCGGGCGCCGACTGATCTGGCTCGGACCGACCGGTCTCGTTGTCACTCTCGCGCTCGGCATCGGCGAGTGGCTGCTCGTTCGGGGACCGGAGAACGGCGGCACCGTCGCTGCTGCATTGCTCGCCCTGACCATGGTCGTGCCGGTGGCGCTCGCCCGGCGCTGGCCGGTTCAGGCCGCTGCGGCCGTCGCCATTGCCGCCGTTCTCAACGGCTTGCTGTTCCCCGATCTGGTCCGCTGCGGCGCCGCTTTCCCGGCCGCCTGCTACATCGCATTCGCTGTCGGCGCCCGGGGTCGGGAAAGCGGCCGTGGCTGGGGCTGGACCGTCGCTGGACTGGTGGTCACCATCGGTGGGCTGCTGGCGCAATGGCATTGGGACCCGGCACTCAACGTCGACAGCTCGTTCCTGGCCTTCGGCCCGCCGCTGGCGCTGGTCTGCTGGGCCGCGGGCGTTGGCTGGTCGGTCGTTGCGCGCCGGGCCAAGAGCAGCCGGCGGACCGACGCCGCATGACCTGGGGGGCGTGCTGAGCGGTCGGCTGCCGCTGGCGCCGACCGCTCCCGCGGGCGGACAATCACTTCAACCACACCAGAGGTCGCACGCATGTCCATTCGGGTAGCCATCCGTACGCCTGGCTGGCTGCGGGCCGTCGGGATCGGCAACCTGGTCGCCACCGCGGTGCTGTTGCCCGCCGCCGTCATGCTGGTCGGCGAGCAGCCCACCCGCGGCGGCAGCTGGGCCCATCCCCTGGTGTTCCTCGCGATCCTGCCGTTGCTGGCCATCCGCCGTCACCCGGCCGCAGCCACTCTGGCCGTCGCCTTCACGACACTGCTCGCGCAGCTCGTCGTCGGCCCGCTGGTCACCTGCGGGGTGGTGCTGCCGACCATCCTGATCATGACCTTCCAGCTCGGATCCCGACTGATCAGCACCGCACAGCTGGCCATCGGCGGGATCGGGGTCGTTGCCACCCTGCTGACCGAGCTGCTGCTGGACCCGGTGCTCGGCGGGGTCGACACGGCAGTCTTCGTATTCGGGCTGGCGACCGCGTTCTTCATCGGCGGCCTGGTGATCCGATCGCAGGTCCGGCTGGTCGGTGTGCTCCGGCGTCGGACGATCGAGCTCGCCGAGCAGCGCGATCGGACCGCCGCGATGGCTGTGGCTGCCGACCGGGAGCGGATCGGTGCCGACCTGGAGGCGACGGTTCGCACTCGACTGGCCGCCATCACCTCCGCAGCAGCCGGTGCCCGAGCGCGCGTCGACGATCCGGCTGCTGAGGAGGCAACCCGAGCCGCCCTGGCCGAGATCGAGGAACAGGGACGGCAGACCTTGACCGCCATGCGTACCGTCGTCTGCACTTTGCGGGACGCACCGACCGAACCGCTGCCGGGGATCGAGGACCTCACCACACTGCTGCGTCGGGCAACCGGCGCGGACGCCCGGCTCCAGCTGCACGGGCAGCCACGGCCGCTGGCGCCCAACGTCGAGCTGTCGGCCTACCGGATCGTCGAGCAGCTGCTGGGCACCTTGGCGGACGACTCGCTGTCTCGGGTAGCCGTCCGGCTCTGGTTCGAACCGGACACGCTCCGCATCGAGGTCGTCGGACCACCAGCGGCCTCCGGCACGCCCGATGCGCTGGCGCGCGGGGCAGCCGCGCTGACGGCGGCGCGGACCAGGGCGGAGGTCATCGGCGGTCGGCTGGAATCGAACTTCTCCCCGGACCAGCACCGGGTCCGGGTGCTGCTTCCGGTGCCGTCGGTGGCCAGGTGAGTACGCGATGAGCACCGGGTCCGGGAGCCGGCTGTCCCGACCGTCGTGGGCGGTCACCTGGGTCCTCGCGGCAGTGGTCTGTGTCGTCCCGGTGACCGCATTGCTGATTCTGGCCGGCGCGCCGGATTCACCTGCCGGCTGGACGGCTCTGGTCGGTCCGGTCGCCCTCGGGTTTGCTGTCGTGCTGGCCCGGAGTCGCGGTGACCTCGCGACCGGAGTCCTCACGGTGAGCGTGCTGACGGTCATCCAACCCGCGTACCAGGTGCTGATGACCAGTGGGGTCTGGCAGTCCGTCGCCGGTCTCGCCATCTATGCGGGGATCTGTTGGGTGACGGGCAATCTGGGCCGTCAACTCCCCGTGCGTGCGTCGGTCTGGTGGATCATCGCTCTCGTCGTCGCGATCGGTTGGGCCCTCGACCTCGACGTCCCGTTGGCGATTCTCGCTATCGGCTGGTGGCTGGTCGGCGTCACCTTCCGGCACCACCAACAGCTGACCGCCAGGCTGCGGGAACGGGCCGAGGAATTGGCCAACGAGCAGCAGCGGTACACCAGTGAGGCCGTTCGCCTCGAACGAGCCCGGATCGCCCGCGAGCTGCACGATGTGGTCGCGCACTGCATGACGGTGATCGTCATCCAGGCGCGAGCCGGGCAACAGCAGGGCGAAGCGAGTCCGCAGAGCACCATCGAGGCACTGGACGCGATCCTCGGCACGTCCGCCGAGGCCGAGACCGACCTCGACACCCTGGTCGGCGTACTCGATCCGCACCGGCCCCAGCAGCTGACCCGCGACCTGCTGGACGGACTCGTTCAGCGTACGAGGTCTGGCGGCACTCCGGTCCGGCTCGAGGTTCGCGGTGATCCGGACACTCTCGACCCGGCGCGGGCAGCCGTGGCACACCGGGTGATTCAGGAGGCGCTGACCAACGCGCTCCGGCACGCCCCAGGTGCCGAGCTGACGCTCAGCCTCGATTGCCGGCACGGGCTACAGGTGACCGTCGAGAACGAGCCTGCCGACGGCACCGCACCTCCCACGGTCGGTTCTGGCCGCGGGTTGCTCGGCATCGACGAACGAGTGTCGGCACTCGGCGGCACGACCGAGTGGGGACCAACGCCGGCAGGGGGCTGGCGGCTACGCGTCCGCCTGCCTGAGCTGTCTGGAAGCCAGCTTGTCGGAGCCATTCCCACGGTGGATGGCGAACGTCCCGAATCCCCCTGTCAGAGCCCTTGTGACCGACCGGCCTAGCCCGCGAGCCGCGCTGGGCTAGCCGGCGACTTCTTGGCCGCCGCCTTCTTCACCGGCTTGGCGCCAGTCGTCGTGGCTGATCCGGCCCGCTTGGTGGCAGTCTTCTTGGCCGTGGCCTTCTTGGCGGTCGTCTTCTTCGCCGCAGTCTTCTTGGTCGCCGCTCGGCCCCCGTTCGTGGCCGGATCGATCAAGCTGGGCTGAACATCACCGACCGGAACCTCGCGACCGGCCAGGATCGGACGCAGGAACTCGCCCGTGTAGGACCTCTGGTTCGCCGCGATCTGCTCCGGAGTCCCTTCGGCGATCACCGTGCCACCCCGCGAGCCACCTTCCGGCCCCATGTCGATCAACCAGTCGGCGGTCTTGATCACGTCGAGGTTGTGCTCGATCACCACGACCGTATTGCCGTTGTCCACCAGCCGACCGAGCACCCCGAGCAGCTTGCGGATGTCCTCGAAGTGCAGACCCGTGGTCGGCTCGTCCAGCACGTACAGCGTGCGACCTGTCGATCGCTTCTGCAGTTCGCTGGCCAGCTTCACCCGTTGGGCCTCGCCGCCGGACAGGGTCGGCGCCGACTGGCCGAGTCGGACATAGCCCAGGCCCACCTCGTTCAGCGTCTTGAGGTGTCGTGCGATCGACGGCAATGCGGCGAAGAAGTCCACTCCCTCCTCGATCGACATGTCGAGGACCTCGGCGATGGTCTTGCCCTTGTAGTGCACCTCCAGCGTCTCCCGGTTGTAGCGCGCGCCGTGACAGACCTCGCACGGGACGTACACGTCGGGCAGGAAGTTCATCTCGATCTTGATGGTGCCGTCGCCGGTGCAGTTCTCGCAGCGGCCGCCCTTGACGTTGAAGGAGAACCGGCCCTGTTGGTAGCCGCGGACCTTCGCCTCCGGGGTCTCGGCGAACAGCTTGCGGATGTGGTCGAAGACCCCGGTGTACGTCGCCGGATTGGAGCGCGGTGTCCGACCGATCGGCGACTGGTCGACGTGGATGATCTTGTCGATCTGCTCGGCCCCGACGATCGCCCGATGCCGGCCCGGAACCTCACGGGCGTTGTAGATCCGCTTCGCCAGCGCGGTGTAGAGGATCGAGTTGACCAGGGTCGACTTGCCCGAGCCGGAGACGCCGGTGACGGCGATCAGCTGGCCGAGGGGGAAGCTGACCGTCACGTTCTTCAGGTTGTGCTCGGTCGCCTGCTGGACGGTGATCTGGCGATCCTTCTGCCGCGGCCGGCGGTGGCTCGGCAACGCGATCTGACGGCGACCGGAGAGATAGGCCCCGGTGATCGACTCCTCACTGGCCAGCAGCTCTTCGACCGGACCGGACACGACGACCTTGCCGCCGTGCTCACCAGCTCCGGGGCCGATGTCGACCGCCCAGTCCGCCACTTTGATGGTGTCCTCGTCGTGCTCGACCACGATCAACGTGTTGCCCAGATTCCGCAGCCGGATCAGGGTCTCGATCAGCCGCCGGTTGTCACGCTGATGGAGACCGATGCTCGGCTCGTCCAGCACATACAGCACCCCGACCAGACCGGAGCCGATCTGGGTCGCCAGCCGAATCCGCTGCGCCTCACCGCCGGAGAGGCTGGCGGTGGGCCGGCTCAGCGACAGATAGTCCAGGCCGACATCGAGCAGGAACTTCAGTCGCTCGTTGATCTCCTTGAGCACCCGCTCTGCGATCTGCTTCTCCCGATCGGTCAGCTCCAGGGCGCTCAGGAACGAGGCAGCCTCGTCGATCGACAGATTGGACACCTCGGCGATGTTCTTGCCGCCGACGGTCACCGCCAGCGAGGTCGGCTTCAACCGGGCGCCGCGGCAGGCGGTGCATGGCACCTCTCGCATGTAGCCGGCGAACCGCTCGCGGGAGGTGTCGGTCTCGGCTTCGGCATGGCGCCGCTCGATGTAGGGGACGATGCCCTCGTACTTGGCGTTGTAACTGCGCTCGCGTCCATACCGGTTGCGATAGCGAACATGCACCTGACCAGGCACCCCGAACAGCAGGATCTTCTTGGCAGCCGACGGCAGCGAGTGCCACGGCACCGTCGTGCTGAAGCCGGTCTCCTCGGCCAGTGAGGCGATCAGCCGCTGGAAGTAGTCCGCGACATGGGCGGACGACCAAGGAGCGATGGCACCTTCGTCCAGACTCTTCTCGTCGTCCGGGACGACCAGCTCGGGGTCGACCTCCATCCGGGTGCCCAGACCGGAGCACTCCGGGCAGGCGCCCCAGGGGCCGTTGAAGGAGAACTGCCGTGGCTCCAACTCGTCGATGGCGATGTCGTGGTCGTTCGGGCAGGCCAGCTTCTCGGAGTAGCGCCGCTCTCGTTGCTGGTCCTTCGGGTCGAGATCCACGAAGTCGACGGTGACGATGCCCTGGGTGAGTCCCAGGGCTGTCTCCACCGAGTCGGTCAGCCGCTGTTTGACCGTCGGCTTCACCGCCAGCCGGTCGACCACCACGTCGATGTCGTGCTTGTACTTCTTGTCCAGGGTCGGCGGATCGGTGAGCATCACGGTCTCGCCGTCCACCCGGGCACGGGCGAAGCCCTGGGTGGCGAGCTGGCGGAACAGCTCCGCGTACTCCCCCTTGCGGCCCCGGATGACCGGAGCCAGGATCTGGAAGCGGGTGCCTTCCTCCAATGCCATCAGGCGGTCCACGATCTGCTGCGGCGACTGCCGGCTGATCGGCTCGCCGCAGATCGGGCAGTGGGCGCGACCGGCTCGGGCGTAGAGCAGCCGGAGATAGTCGTAGACCTCGGTGATCGTGCCGACCGTGGAGCGCGGGTTGCGGCTGGTCGTCTTCTGATCGATGGTTACCGCCGGGGAATGTCCCTT
>JASGEZ010000175.1:0-26651 GCA_047605905.1 Microlunatus sp. | reverse complement strand
ACGCCGGGCACCAGCGAGCCACCGGGCAGGCTCCGCAGGCGGGATTGCGGGCGTGACAGCGCCGCCGGCCATGCCAGATCACGTTGTGGCAGAGCTGGGTCCAGTCCTTGCGCGGGAACAGGGCGCCGACCTCGTGCTCCACCTGGTCCGGATCGGACGAGGTGGTCCAGCCGAACCGTCGGGACAGCCGGCCGAAGTGCGTGTCGACGGTGATGCCCGGCACCCCGAAGGCGTTGCCGAGCACCACATTGGCGGTCTTGC
The DNA here is from genome assembly GCA_047605905.1 of Microlunatus sp. Taxonomy (GTDB): domain Bacteria; phylum Actinomycetota; class Actinomycetes; order Propionibacteriales; family Propionibacteriaceae; genus Microlunatus. The sequence goes on along the minus strand of JASGEZ010000175.1, from coordinate 26,390 downwards.
GGCCAACTCCGGGCAGTGTGACCAGCTGGGCCAGCTTCCCTGGGACCTCGCCACCGAAGTTCTCCGTCAGTGCCGCACCCAACTTGAGCAGCGTGTCGGACTTCGCCCGGAAGAATCCGACCGGTTTGAGCAACTCCTCCAGCTCCATCCGGTCTGCTGCCGCGTACGCCGCCGCTGTGGGATAGCGCGCGAACAGGATCGGAGTGATCAGGTTGACCCGCTTGTCCGTGGTCTGCGCCGAGAGGACGGTTGCGACCAGCAGCTCCAGAGGCGTGCTGAAGTCCAGTTCGCAATGCGCGTCGGGATAGGTCTCGTGCAGCGCCCGATTGATCGTGCGCGCCCGCCGGACCAGAGCCGTCCGGGACACATCCCTCGCATTGGGCAGGACGTCCACCACAGGCTCGACGGCTGCGGCGAAAGACGCGCTTCGTGACATAGGGATCACCTTAAGTTCTGGCACTGACAGTTCCCACCCGTAGGTGGGTTGCCCGTCTGAGCGCCGTTCAACCGGATCGCAATATCCACCCATGGATGAGAAATACCGGCATCTGAACCGCGTGCCACGCGAATCGCCGTCCATGGGTGGGTTTTGCCGGACATCGGGCCGCGCTGCACCCCCCCCGGCCAGACGTCGAGAAGGAGCAGCTACAGGTCAAACTCGCGATATCACCTGCGTCTGCGCCTTCTCGATGCACGTACAGAGCGGTTGTTCAGGTCGTCCAACAGCAGTCAGCGATGGGAATCTGCGCTGTGACCCGTGACACAGACGGTAGGTTCGACGGTAGCCTGACACCGACAGGCGCTGACAGCAGGAGGTCGTGTGGATCCGGAGGTCTTGAAGAAGGCTCCGCTCTTTGCCGGACTCGAGGACGAGGCCGCTTCGGCATTGGCCGCGGCGATGGGCACCATCAAGCTCAATCGTGGCGAGGTGTTGTTCCACGAGGGCGACAAGGAGGACCGTCTCTACGTGGTCGTCAGCGGCAAGATCAAGCTGGGCCGCAGCGGATCGGCCGGCCGGGAGAACCTGCTGGCGATCCTGGGTCCGGGCCAGATGTTCGGCGAGTTGTCGCTGTTCGACCCGGGCCCGCGGTCCTCGACGGCGTCCGCGGTGACGGCCTGCGAGATCCGTACCCTCGAACACGACGAGCTGATGGGGTGGCTCTCGGGCCGGCCTGAGGTGGCGCTGGGACTGCTCGGCCAGTTGGCCGCTCGATTGCGCCGAGCCAACGACGTGGTCGCGGACCTGGTGTTCTCCGACGTTCCCGGCCGGGTCGCCAAGCAGTTGCTGGAGCTGGCCCGCCGGTTCGGCGAGCGCCGCGAGGACGGCATCCACGTCCACCACGACCTCACCCAGGAAGAGCTGGCCCAACTGGTCGGAGCTTCCCGGGAGACCGTGAACAAGGCCTTGGCCGATTTCGCCGCGCGCGGCTGGATCCGGCTGGAGCCCCGCTCAGTCACCATCTTGGACACCGAACGGGTCGAGCGTCGGGCCCGCTGAGCTGAGTCGAGTCCCTCAAACGCCGACTTGTCAGATTCCGTGGTCGTCGGAGCAACCACCGAATCTGACAAGTCGGTGAGTTGGCTCAGGCGGAGCCGAGGGTGACCTGAACCGTGTGGGACTGGCCGTCGCGGGTGTAGGTGACCTCGACTTCGGTGCCTGGTGCGTAGTACCGGGTGGCAGCGATCAGTCCGTCGGCGTCGGTGGTGGCGAAGTCGTTGATCTTGGTGACCTGATCACCCTCCTGCAACCCGGCCTTCGCCGCGGCACCGTCGGCGGCGACACTTTGCAGCGTGACCCCGCCGGTGGAGACGGCGGTCGAGTCCTGGCCGCCGACGCTCACGCCCAGCGCGGAGTTGGTGTAGCTGCCGGTTTCGATCAGCTGGCCGGCCACCCGTGCGGCCACGTCGGCCGGGATCGCAAAACCGATGCCGATGTTCCCGGAGCTGGAATCATCGGAGCCGGTCGAGGCGATCGAGGAGTTGATGCCGACCACGTCACCGTTCAGGTTGACCAAGGGCCCGCCGGAGTTGCCGGGGTTGATGGCCGCATCGGTCTGTACGGCGAGGTAGACCGCGTCGTTGGTCGTACCCGACCGGACCGGACGGGCGGTGTTGGAGACGATCCCGCTGGTCACCGTGTCAGAGAGCCCCAACGGCGCACCAACCGCGACCACCGACTGCCCGACCTGAATCGAGTCGGACGCCGCGAAGGTCGCCGGCACCAGCTTGTCGCTGGCAGCCACCTTGATCACCGCGAGATCATTGGTGTTCGAGGTGCCCACCACGGTGGCCTGCTCCGTCGTCCCGTCGTCGAACGTGACCGTGATCGAGGTGGCCGAACTGCCCTGATCCTGGCCTGACTGGCGTTGCTGGCCACCCTGACCGAATGGGTCCTGCGGGTCGGCGCCTTGCTCACCCTGCTCATCGGATCCGCTCTGCTGGCTGCTGGCGGCCTCAGAGACGACGTGGTCGTTGGTCAGGATGTGACCCTGCTTGTCGAGAACGACGCCGGTGCCGATGCCGCTGCTTTGACCGGACTGGACCGTGATCGTCACCACCGACGGCTCGATCTGCTGGGCAGCCGCCGAGATCGTGCCGTCCAGCTTCGGGGTGGTTGCCGCGGGTTGGGTGGTCACGGTGATCGGCCCGGAGGCATCCGCTGAGCCGCCACCCAGGTAGGCGTACGAGCCGATGCCGGCCCCAGCGCCGACCACAGCCGCCAGGACCGCCGTGGCAACCATGACGCCGGGGCGACGGCGTCTGGTCAGCGTGGCAGTCCCAGCGGCTGTGACCATGCCGGACGACGCGGGGGCGTGCGTCGCCGGCTGGATGAGGGTGGCATCGTGGTCGAAGCCACCCTGGTACGCGTCGTGCTGACCCCGGTAGGTCGCACGCTGGTAAGCATCCGGCGCCGCCGGCTGACCGAGCGGCACGCTGGCGGGCGCCGGGAAGTCTTGGCCGCGGTAGTTTCCGAGAGGCTGCGTCGGGTGATAGTCAGGACCCGAGGGTTGGCCGAAACGCGGGGGGTTCGTTTCCGGAGGCTGCTGCGGCGTGCTCACGGGTCCTAGATTGGAGGTCACCCCTGTGCAGATTCTGTGTACTACCCATGTAGGTGCTACGTATCTGCCGGCAATCCGCGAGCCAGCCAGGGCAGGTCGAGCTTCGCTCAGCACCGTCGCCGGAGGTCGGCAGCGATGCGGTCAGCGGTTCTGCAGATACTCCAGCTGAGCCCGCACCGACTGCTCAGCCGCCGGCCACAGTGAACGATCGACCTCGGCATAGACCCGCGCCACGATCTGTCCGGCAGTTTCGTCTCCGAGTCGCAAAGCCTCCCGGACCTGTTCCAAGCGCTCCAACCGATGCTTTCGATAGCACCGCAACAGCCGTCCCGGGTCGTTCACGACCGGACCGTGACCAGGGAGGATGGCGCGCACCTCGTGCTCGGTGACCACCCGGAGCATGAGTTCCAGCGAATCGAGGTACGCACCCAGGTCGCCGTCGGGATGGGTGATCACGGTCGTTCCCCGGCCGAGCACCATGTCGCCGGTCACCAGCCAAGCACCCTCGTCACCGGTCACCAGCAACGAGATGGAATCACTGGTGTGGCCCGGCGTGGCGAGCACCCGGATCGTCAGGTCCGTCCCCTCGATCAGGTCGCCGTCATCGAGCCGACCGTCGTCCTTGCTGGTCGCGATCACGTAGGCAGGGTCGGCCGCCCGGACGCCTGCGCCTGTGAGTTCGGCGAATCGGGGCAGCCCGTCGGAATGGTCGGGGTGGCGATGAGTCAAGACGGTCACCACGACCTCACCGGCGTCGTCACGGACTGCACGGAGGTGACCCTCAGCGGCCGGTCCGGGATCGACCACCACGCTGGGCTGGCCGGGACGGCCCAGGATCCAGGTGTTCGTGCCCTCCAGCGTCATCGGCCCCGGGTTGGGCGCCAACCACCGCCGGACGTCCGGTCCGATTTCAGCCACCGCGGTGCCCGGAGGGGTCGGCGCCGGGCCTGGGATAGCGATACACCCAACCCGACTCCCCGCGTACCACCTTCGGCAGCACAGGCTCGATGACCCGGTCCTGGCCCCGTTCGATCGCCGCTGCCACGGACGGCGTTTGGGCGAGCTCGAGGAGAATCGACAGAGTCGGCGGCATCAGCTGCAACGACTTGGTCCGATAGGCATTGACGGCGTCTCCTGGCCGAATCCAGCCCGCGGCATCGGTTTCGCTCGAGATGTCGCCGGCTGTCTGACCAGCGGGCAGACCGGCGAGATAGAAGAAGGTGTCGTACCGGATCGGGCGCAGTTCGGGGGTGATCCAATGCGCCCACGGCACCAGGGAATCCGCTGCGAGACCGACTCCGGTCTCCTCCCGAGTCTCCCGAATGGCACACGCACGTCTCGGGTCGGCTGCGGTCTGGTCGACCGGATCGAGGCCACCCCCGGGAAACACCGCCATCGACGCCGCGAACTCCATGCGGGCGTGGCGCTGCAGCAGGTAGACCTCCAGGCCGCCGCCCGCCGACTCCGGGGCTGCAAGACCGAGATCCAGGGCGTCGGCCGGACCGCCCGCGGACGCGGGATCGGCATCCCGGCACAGAATGACGCTGGCGGCCGGCCGAGGCTCCGCCGGCACGGAGGTCGTCGACCACCCATCGGCCAGCGCTGCCAGTCCCGCGGACACGGCGGGGTTCAGGAGGGTCAAGACCTCGAGCGAATGACTGGGCACCGGAAGTCAGACCGGCTGAAAGCCCGGCCGGCTGCGCACCTGGACGACGACCTCCACCTCGACCGGTGCATCCAGCGGCAGCACCGCGACGCCGACTGCGCTGCGGGCATGGCGTCCGGCCGCACCGAAGATCTCACCCAGGATGTCACTGGCGCCGTTGCCGACCTGTGGCTGTCCGGTGAAGTCGTGGGCACTCGCCACGAAGATCACCACCCGCACGACTCGCTCGATCTCGTCGATCCCGCCTGCCTGCTCACTGACCGCGGCCAGCCCGTTCAGCGCCGCAACCCGAGCGCACTCGGCCGCGGTCTCCGCCGACACCTCGGCGCCGACCTTGCCGGTCGCGATCAGCTGGCCGGCCACCGTCGGTAGTTGTCCGGACGAATAGACGAGGTCGCCCACCCGGACGGCCGGCACATAGGCCGCGACCGGTGCAGCCACCGGTGGCAGAGTCAGGCCCAGGTCAGCCAACCGCGCCGACGGCAACACCGAACTCCGCAGCGTCACGGCTCAGTCCTGGATCGGGCGCTTGAGGTAGGCCACCAGGTTCTCCGGATTCAGCCCCGGCACCACCTGCACCAACTCCCAGCCGTCCTGGCCCCAGTTGTCCAAAATCTGCTTGGTGGCATGCACGAGCAACGGAATGGTGACGTATTCCCACTTGGTCATGGGCTCATCGTACGGACCACCCCTGGCTCGGAGGTCGATAGGATCGACCGTATGCTCGCAGCGACCTCCGAGATCGACCCCACGTGCTGAGCATCGGGATTCTCGGGGGCACCGGACCGCAGGGGCGCGGACTGGCGCGGCGGCTGGCAATGGCCGGCCATCCGGTCGTGCTCGGCAGCCGATCCGCCGACCGCGCCGCCGATGTCGCCGCCGACCTGGGCATCGCCGGGATCGAAGGCGGCGACAACGCCACAGCGGCTGCCGCCGACCTCGTCATCGTCACCGTCCCGTACGCCGGGCATGCCGAACTCCTCGAGGCCCTCCGTGAACCGCTGGCCGGCAAGATCGTCATCGACTGTGTCAATCCGCTCGGATTCGATGCGCGGGGGCCCTATTCACTGGAGGTCCCCGACGGCTCGGCGGCTCAGGAGGCTCAGCGGATCCTGCCGGACTCGACGGTGATCGCGGCGTTCCACCATCTCAGCGCGATCCGGCTGGAAGACCCGGCGGTCCACACCTTCGATGAGGACGTCTTGGTGCTGGGCGAGGATCGTGCCGCCGTGGGTACCGTCATCGACCTGGCCGAGGCTGCGCTGCCCGGCGGTCGTGGCGTCTATGCGGGGCGGCTGCGCAACGCCGGCCAGGTCGAGGCGCTCACGGCCAATCTGATCGCCATCAACCGCCGCTACAAGACCCACGCCGGACTGCGCGTCAGCGGACTGAACATCAGCGAGCGGGCCAACGGCGGGCTGGACAACACGACGGAGCAGTGATGAGCCGATCCAAGACCGACGGCCCGCTGGCGCCGCCCCCGATGCCACCCCGCCAGACACTGCACATCGTCAGCGGCAAAGGCGGCACCGGCAAGACCACGATCGCGGTCAGCCTCGCCTGTGCCCTGGCGACGGAGGGGCGCCGCGTCCTGGTCTGCGAGGTCGAAGGTCGACACGGCATCACCGATCTGTTTGGTTGGCCACCACTCGACGGCACCGAGGAACCGCGGCTGACCAGGACACCGAGCGGCGGCGCCGTGCACGGGCTGGCGATCGATGCCGAGGACGCGTTCCTGGAATACCTGGACACCTACTATCGCCTCGGTTTCGCCGCCAAGGCGCTGGAGAAGTTCGGCTTCGTCGACTTCGTCACCTCCATCGCACCTGGCCTACGTGACGTGGTGCTCACCGGCAAGGTGTACGAGGCGGTCCGCCGGCAGCGCAAAGGACTGCCTGAGGCGTACGACGCCGTGGTCCTCGACGCCCCGCCCACCGGCCGGATCGCACAGTTCCTCAACATCCACGAGGCGGTGTCCGGCTTGACGAAGGTCGGCCCGATCCGGAGTCAGGCCGACTCGATCAACGCCATGCTGCGTGCGCCAACCACAGCAGTGCACCTGGTCACCTTGCTGGAGGACATGCCGGTGACCGAGACCGAGGAGGCCATCGAGCAGTTGAAGCCCTCCCACATCGCCGTCGGTACGGTGATCGCCAACATGGTCCGCTCCATGCCGCTCACCGACGAACAGTTGCGGACTTTCGCCATCGGCGACGGCACGCTCGAGGTCCCGGGCTTCGACCAGGCGGACAACAAGAGCTTGGCCGACGAGTTCAGTGCCGAGGCCACCAGGACTCTGGATCACCGGCGACTCCGTACGGTGCTGGACGGCTTCGGCAAGCCGGTCGCCGAGGTCGCCTTCGATCCCGGCGGTATCGACGAGAACGCCGTCTTCGCGATCGCCGACCAACTCCGTGCGCAGATCGCCCTGGAGCGGACCCGATGACCACCGCCACTCAGCCAGGCTTTCTCGATGTCGATGCCCTGATCGCCGACCGGCAGATCAAGATCGCGGTCATCTGCGGTGCGGGAGGGGTCGGGAAGACCACGAGCGCGGCAGCACTCGCCGTTCGAGCAGCCGAGTCCGGGCGCAAGGTGGTCGTGCTCACCATCGACCCGGCCCGCCGGCTGGCCCAGTCGCTGGGCATCGCCGAACTGGACAACACCCCTCGTCCGGTGCACGGCATCGACACCGCCAACGGCGGCAGCCTGGACGCGATGATGCTCGACATGAAGCGGACCTTCGACGAGGTGGTGCTCGCCCACGCCACGCCGGAGACCGCGTCCTCGGTGCTGGAGAACCCGTTCTACGTCGCGCTCTCCTCGCAGTTCGCCGGCACGCAGGAATACATGGCGATGGAGAAACTCGGCCAGTTGCACGCCGAGGCGATCGAGAGCGGCGCCTGGGACCTGATCGTCGTCGATACCCCGCCGGCCCGGTCCGCGCTGGACTTCCTGGACGCACCCGAGCATCTGTCGGCGTTGCTGGACGGCCGCTTGATGAAGGTGTTCCTGTCCGGCGCCCGCGGCCCGTTCCGGCTGGTCAGCGTCGGCTTCAACCTGGTCTCAAGCGCCCTCAACAAGGTCCTCGGCGGACGATTGCTGACCGATCTGCAGACGTTCATGGCCGGCTTCGAAGCCATCTTCGGCGGTTTCCGTGAGCGAGCCACCCACACCTTCGAGTTGCTCGGCTCGGCCCATACGACATTCGTGGTCGTCGCTACGCCGCAGCGCGACGCGCTCCGGGAGGCGGCATACTTCGTCGACCGGCTCAGTGACGAGCGCATGCCGCTCGCCGGTCTGGTGGTGAACCGGGTCAACCGATCCACCCTCGAGGTCTCGGCCGAGCGCGCACTGGCCCAAGCCGAGGACCTCGATCCGGACACGTACGCCGTCGAGATCTCAGCGCTGCGTCAGCACGCCGACCTGGTCCGAGTGATCGAGAACGAGCACCTGCTGCTCGACCGCTTCTCGGCCGGCCGACAAAGTGTGGCCCGCACGTTGGTGACATCGCTCCCCAGCGACGTCACCGACGTCAGCTCACTTCGTCGCGTAGGCAGTCTGCTTGCTGAGCAGGACTGACCGCCAACTCCGCACGTCGGGCCGCTGCCGGAGCAGCTGCCGGCGCTCACGCTCGGTCATCCCGCCCCAGACTCCCCACTCGATCCGGTCGTCCAGCGCCTCGGCGAGGCACTCGAACCGCACCGGGCAGCCCATGCAGACACCCTTGGCCCGCTTCTGATCGATGGCATCCGGGAACAGCGCATCGCCCATGCCCCGGCACTTGGCAAGCGTCGCCCAGTCTTCTGATTGATGTACAGCAGTCACGCTGCGATCCCCCTCGTGTGGCCGCGGCTACTCCCCCGAGCCCGCGTGCCGCACCCTGGCACTCCCCAGTACCCACTGCGGATGCGACACTCGTATGGTACGAATGCGGCAAGGGGTTGGCCAGCCCAAATCTTGGGGTTCGTACATTCGTGATCATTTCGATATGACGGGTCGCCTCGCCCCGGCGAGGATGGCGGAGTCGTGACCCGCCGGACGCTATGCTGTCGGCCGACACCGCCACGAGCGATTCGGCGCGGACATCTTCCTCACGTACCCTGGGCGCCATGCCCTTTACCCCTAAGAGAGTGGGCGGTGTTGCGTACTCGCTGGTGATGTTCGTCGTCGTCAGCGTGTTGTCCGGTGTCCTGATCGCCGGCCTGTTCGTCCCGATCGCGGGTCTCGCCGGAGTCAGCAGCAAGGCTGCCGCGGAAGAACTCGGCAACCTGCCGGCCGAACTCGAGACCCCGATCCCGCCCACCCGGTCCAAGGTGTTGATGGGCAACGGCAAGGTGCTCGCGTACTTCTACGACGAGAACCGCGTCTATGTGAAGCTCGACAAGATCGCGCCGGTGATGCGGCAGGCGCAGCTGGCCATCGAGGACCACCGGTTCTACGAGCATGGCGCGCTCGACCTGCGCGGCACCATGCGGGCCCTAGTCCGCAACTCGGCCGGTGGCGAGACCCAGGGCGGGTCCTCGATCAGCCAGCAGTACGTGAAGATGGTCCAGGTCGAGGCCTGCGAGGGTGACAAGGAGTGCATCGCGGACGCGCAGCGCTCCTCCGGGCCGGAGGGCTACCAGCGCAAGATCCGCGAACTCCGCTATGCGATCGCGCTGGAGAAGCGGTTCAGCAAGGACCAGATCCTGGAGCGCTATCTCAACATCGCCTACTACGGCGAGGGCGCCTACGGCGTCGAAGCGGCCGCCCGGCACTACTTCAGCAAGAACGCGTCCGAGCTGAACCTCAGCGAGTCCGCCCTGCTCGCCGGTCTGGTGCAGAATCCGGATGCCAACAACCCGGTCGACAACCCCGGTGCGGCCATGGACCGCCGGGACGTGGTGCTGAATCGGATGGCGTCGTCGGAGTTGAAGCTGATCACCCCGCAGCAGGCCGCTGCTGCGAAGAAGCAGAAGTTCGACCCGAAGAAGGTCAAGCAGACTCGCCCGGGTTGTGTCGGCACCCAGTATCCGTTCTTGTGCGACTACGTCTACCGCACGCTGTTGACGATGCCGAGTCTCGGCAAGACCCCGAAGGAGCGGGAGAACCTGGTGAAGCGCGGCGGTCTGACGATTCAGACCGCGATCGACCCGAAGACCCAGGACGCCGCGGAGAAGGCGGTCGCCAAGATCGTCGGCCCGACCGATCCGCTGATCTCCACCATGAACATGATCCAACCCGGCACCGGGCTGATCCTGGCCATGGCACAGAGCCGGCCGGTGATGGGCACCAACACCAAGAAGGGCGAGACCTACTGGAACTACGCGGTGGACCCGGCGATGGGCGGCACCCAGGGTTATCAGGCCGGTTCCACCTTCAAGGCGTTCACCGCCGCCGCCGCACTGGAGAAGGGCATCCCGCTGTCGAAGCGGTTCAATGCCCGGGCGAGCATGAACTTCAGCGGCCGTGAGTTCGACACCTGCAACGATTCGGCGCGGGTCTACGGCAGCTGGAATGTGAAGAACTCCACCGGCGCCAACGGCAACATGAACATGTATCGCGGCGCCGAGATGTCGGTGAACACCTACTTCGTGCAGCTGGAGCTGGCGACCGGCATGTGCCGGGTCACCAAGATGGCCGACAAGCTTGGCGTCAAGCTCGGCAGCACCAACCGCGACCTGGTGAAGTTCTACCAGGACAAACCGTCCTTCACCCTCGGCTCGGTCGAGGTCAGCCCGCTGTCGATGGCCGAGGCGTACGCGACCTTCGCCGCCCGCGGTATCCACTGCGACCCGATCATCATCGAGTCGGTGACCACCCGGACCAAGAAGAAGCTCGAGGTGCCGGACGGCAATTGCAAGCGGGTGATGAGCAAGGACGTCGCCGACGGTGTGAACAAGCTGCTCTCCGGTGTGATCACCAAGGGCACCGGACGCCCGGCCCGGACGTCTGACTACCGGCCGCAGGCGGGTAAGACGGGCACCATCGACTCCAACGAGGCGGTCTGGTTCGCCGGCTACACCCCGGATGTCGCCGGTGTCGCGATGATCTCGATCGACAACACCATGAAGCCGTTCATCAAGACCAAGAAGGCCAAGGCTGCCGGGCAGTTCCGGCGTCAAGGCGTGAAGTACTACACCGTGCCGTCGACCGGCGTGTGGCTGCAAGGCTCCGGCGGTGGCGATGCCGGCGCGAAGATCTGGAAGCCGACGATGGAGAAGTATCTCTCCGGCATCCCGAAGACCAGCTTCAAGAGCCCGCCGTCCCGGATCGAGCGCGGCAAGATCGTGACCGTGCCCAGCAGCTTCGGCCTCGGCATCAGCGCGTACACCAAGAAGCTCAAGAAGGCCGGCTTCAGCGTCGAGACCAACTGGGTCTACAGCGACAGTACGGCGCGGGGCGGCTTCGTCGGCTGGTCCCCCGGCCCTGGCTCCCGGGTCGGTCAGTACAGCACTATCTACAAGCTCTACTCGAAGGGCCGCGACCCCGCCAAGGTCGCTGCCGAGAAGGCCGCCAAGAAACGGGCGGCAGCTGAGAAGAAGCGCAAGGCCGCTGAGAAGAAAAAGAAGGCCGAAGAAGCGAAGAAGAAGGCCGAGCAACAGGCCGAGCAAAAGCCGGGCGGCTAGCCCGCGCCCTTGGTGGGCCGGGCGGCCCCGAACGGTGCGGGGGTCAGCCGGCCAGCTGGCGGCGGACCTCGGCTGCCACCGCGCCACCGTCGGCCTTGCCCCGCGTCTGCGGCGTCAGCACGCCCATGACCTTGCCCATGCCCTTCATCCCCAGGGCCTCGGCACCGGTGCCGGCAATCGCCTCGGTCACCAACGCGGCGATCTCCTCCGCGCTCAGTTGCTGCGGCAGGTAGTCGGCCAGCACATCGGCCTCGGCGCGCTCCTTCTCGGCGAGTTCGGGGCGGTCGGCGTTCGTGTACGCCTCCTCCGCCTCACGACGCTTCTTGGCCTCCTTGATGACCACGTCGAGGACCTGCTGCTCGGTCAGCTCGTGGGATTGCGTACCGGAGACCTCGGCCTCGCTGATCGCGGTGAGCACCATCCGGAGGGTGCCGGAGCGGACCTTGTCGCGGGCCTTCATCGCGGTGGTCAGATCGGTACGCAGTCGCTGCTTCAGTCCGGTGTCGGTGCTCATACCCCCCAGTCTTCCAGTCCGCGGCTGGTCCGGCGCCCCGATTTTTGCACCGCTATCCACTCCTGGTGTGGTTTCTGCTCCCAAACTCCCAGCTTCTGTCGAGCTATCCACCTCAGATGTGGATTGCTCGACAGAAGTTGTGAGGGGCTAGCCTGCTCAACGTGTCTGTAGCGGGAGTGATCGGCAAGACGGTGCTCGGGGTCGGGGCCGTCGGGGTGGGTTCGTTGGCGTACGCGAGTCTGTACGAGGTCAATGCGTACGTGCTGCGCCGCGTCGAGGTGCCCATCCTGCCGCGTGGCGCGCGACCGATCCGGGTGCTGCAGATCTCCGACCTGCACCTGACGCCACGCAACGCCAAGCGCGTCGAGTGGGTGTCCCGGCTGGCCGGGCTGGAGCCCGATCTCGTGATCGACACCGGGGACAATCTCGCCCACCCGGACGCCGTGCCCGTCGTCACCGCCGCTCTGGGTCGGCTGCTCGACAAGCCAGGGCTTTTCGTCTGGGGATCCAACGACTACTACGTGCCGACCTTCAAGAACCCGCTCGCCTACCTCTTCCGGCCGAGCCGGGTGGGCCAGTTGCGCCCTGTGGACATGCCGTGGCAAGACCTCGGTACGGCGTTCGAGCAATCCGGTTGGGTGGACATGACCCATCGCCGGCTCTCACTGGAGATCAACGGCACACGGCTGGCGTTCCGCGGCGTGGACGACGCACATCTGGGCCGGGATCAGTACGCACTGGTCGCCGGTCCGGTGGACTCCGAGGCCGAGGGTGAGGTGGTCATCGGCGTGACCCATGCGCCATACCGAACCGTGATCGATGCGATGACCTACGACGGCTGCGAACTGGTGATCGCCGGCCACACCCATGGCGGTCAGGTCTGTGTCCCGTTCTACGGAGCGCTGGTCACCAACTGCGATCTGGACCCGGCCCGGGTGAAAGGCCTGTCCACCAACAGCGCCGGCGGCAAGACCTCATTCCTGCATGTGTCGGCCGGGCTGGGCACCTCGCCGTACGCGCCATTCCGGTTCGCCTGCCGACCCGAAGCGACCCTGCTGACCCTGGTGCCGCGGGTCTGATCCAAGGTCAGCTATCAGATGTGAGGTCTGGTCCGCTTTGGGCTAGACTCTGCGAGGCCCTACGGGGCCAGCGGGGTGTGGCGCAGCTTGGTAGCGCGCTTCGTTCGGGACGAAGAGGTCGCAGGTTCAAATCCTGTCACCCCGACCATTAGGACACCGGCGTGAGCCGGTTTCGTGCAGTGCATTGTGGGCACGCCAATCGAGTATTCGGTCACCACGTCAGCGCCTTGATGACACATGGATCGACCCATGACGCTCGAGTCCCCCTCCCCAGCGCCATGGGTCGCTTCCATCCCCCGATCCACGCGGCGGCCATCCCCCGATAGTGACGCCTGCGAACCATTTCCCTGCTCGGCATCCGGTCGTCTGGCGCGCCATCCCCCGATGTTGGCGCCTTCGGCCCGGATCCCTTGCTCCCTCGATGAAGACAAGATTGACACTTCAACCGCAACGACCGCTTCAGGATGAACAGACGAGTGCCCAAGACCACCTCAAGGTGCTCGTCGATGCTCAGGAAACCCGCAACGGCTCCTCCATCAGGTCGGCACAACCGGTCCGGGGCCCACCCGAACGCGACATAGCACTACGTGCTATCGGTTGCTAATGTTGAACCATGTCCACCACGCAACTGATCAGCCAACGGGATCTCCGGCTGCGTTCACGCGAGATCATGGATGCCGTCGAGCGGGGAGAGACCTTCACCGTCACCCGCGATGGCCGAGAGATCGGCGAACTCGTGCCACGCCGTCACAAGCGAACCTTTCTCAGCCGTGAAGAGTTCCTCGCACTCGGGGCGGGTCTGCCCTCGATCGACGCAGACCGCTTCCGCGCCGACCTCGACACCACGGCAAACCAGTATCCTGACGACCCGTTCACCCGCTGACCCGTGACCGACGGACTCCTCGACACCAACGTCTTGATCCACTGGAGCAGACTCGACACAACAGACTTGCCGGACCGTGCCGCCATCTCGACCATCACGATCGCCGAGCTCTCGGCCGGCGTGCATGCCGCCAAGAGCACGCTGGATCGGGCCAACCGCCTGGATCTGCTACAGCGAGCCGAGAGCGACTTCGACCCGATTCCGTTTGACCTTGCCGCTGCCAGAGCGTACGGCAGAATCGCCGCAGCCGTCGTTGGCATCGGTCGCTCCCCGCGCGGCCGCGTCGCCGATCAAATGATCGCTGCTATCGCCACAGCCCGAGATCTTCCCCTGTACACCACGAATCCCACCGACTACGCCGGGCTGGATCGAATCCTCGACATCATCGCCATCGCTCGGCCAGACACCTGATCTGTTCGGGTTTCGTTTGGCCGACACACCCGAGGCAAACCCCAAATGGCCCACATTGAGGGATAGGGACCAAAGGTCCCTCCCGCTCATCTCCGGACTCCGCTACCGTGCACGGAATCGACCAGTCCCGTGACCCGAGAGGCCAACACGTGAGCAAGAAGAAGTCCGGCGCAAAGCCGCGCAAGATCCCCAACGACGTTTACGAGGCCGAGATCTTCCGACTGCAGTCCGAGCTGGTGAAGCTGCAGGAGTGGGTCCGCCACACCGGCTCCCGAGTCATCGTGGTCTTCGAGGGTCGAGACGCGGCCGGCAAGGGCGGCACCATCAAGCGGCTCACCGAGTATCTGAGCCCCCGCATCGCCCGCGTCGTGGCTCTGCCGACGCCGACCGAGCGGGAGAAGACCCAGTGGTACTTCCAGCGCTACATCCAGCACCTGCCCGCCGCCGGTGAGATCGTGATCTTCGACCGGTCCTGGTACAACCGGGCCGGTGTGGAGAAGGTGATGGGCTTCTGCAGCCCGCAGCAGTATGCGCTGTTCATGCGTCAGGCGCCGATCTTCGAGCAGATGCTGATCGACGAAGGCATCTTGCTCCGCAAGTACTGGTTCTCGGTGTCGGACTCCGAGCAGCTACGGCGGTTCCGCTCGCGGATGAACGACCCGGTCCGGCAGTGGAAGCTGTCCCCGATGGACCTCGAGTCGATCAACCGGTGGGAGGACTACTCCCGGGCCAAGGACGAGATGATGGTGCACACCGATCTCCCGGTCAGCCCCTGGTTCGTCGTCGAGTCCGACATCAAGAAGCACGCCCGGTTGAACATGATCTCGCATCTGCTGTCGACCATTCCCTACACCGATGTGCCCGGCAAGAAGGTGTCGCTACCGAAACGGCTGCCGGCCAGCGTGAACTACCAGCGGCCGCCGCGGGAGCTCTCGCACTACGTGCCTGACCATGTTGCGGAGCTCATGGGCGATCCGGAGGCCTCCTCCTGACGAGATCGCCGTGAGCGGCGGTGTCTGGCGAGTACGCCTCGCTGACGCCGTCGCTCTGCTCGTCGTGGTGGCGACCCTGTCGCTGCCGGACCGGCTGACCGCGACCGATTTCGGTTCCTTCGCCGCGATCCCGGTGGAGGTAATCCTAGGCGCCGCCCTGCTGCTGGTGCTGCCGCCGGCAGTGCGCCTCCCGGCGGGGACCGTTCTGGCTTGCCCGCTCGGTCTGCTCACCGTGCTCAAGATCGTCGACGCGTGCTTCTATGCCGCCTTGTCCCGGCCGTTCGATCTGGTGCTCGACTGGGGACTGGCCGGCGGCGCCTGGACCTTGCTCGCCTCCTCACTGGGTGTCGGCCTGGCCGCACTGGTGGTCCTGGCCGCAGCTCTGTTCGTAGTCGGCGTCCTGACGATCACGCTCTGGGCTGTCCGGCGACTCACCCGGCGTCTCACGGCGCATCCCCTTGCCACCACTCGGGTCGTCATGGCGACCGCCGCCGTCTGGCTGGTTTGCTCGCTCACCGGGGTCGTGCTCGCGGCACCGTACCCGGTCGCCAGTCACGCCAGCGCCACCAAGGTCGTCAAGGAGATCACCGGTATCCGCGACGGACGGCAGGCACAACAGGCGTTCGCGGCCGAGATCGCCACCGATCACGTGGCCGCCACCCCGGCCGACCAGTTGCTCACGGGTTTGAAAGGCAAGCGCGTACTGCTGGTCTTCGTGGAGAGCTACGGCCGGGTGGCGGTGGACGATCCGACGATCGGCGCGCAGATTCGCCCGGTGCTGGACGCGGGCACCTCCGACCTGGCTGCCCGTGGGATCCAGGCGCGCAGCGGCTATCTCACCTCGCCCATCGCAGGCGGCGGCAGCTGGCTGGCTCACTCGACGCTGCTGTCCGGAACGCGGATCGACCACCAGCGTCGCTATCTGACCCTGGTGGCCAGCAATCGGTTCACTTTGACCGAAGCCTTCCACCGAGCGGGCTGGCGCACTCTCGGCATCATGCCCGGGGTCACCAGGGCCTGGCCGGAAGGCGCGTTCTATCACTACGACAAGATCTACGATTCCTTCGCCCTCGGCTATGCCGGGCCCGTCTTCGGCTGGTCACGACTTCCGGACCAGTACACGCTGTCGACGCTCGACCGCCTCGCCACCAGCACCCCTCGGCAGCCCGCGATGGCCGTCGTACCGCTGATCACCAGCCATGCCCCGTGGTCGGTTGTGCCACCGATGGTCAGCTGGGACGATCTCGGCGACGGCACGGTCTACGGCTCCGCGGCCGACGATTCCGAACAGCCGGAGGCAATCCTCACCCGCGACCCGGCCAGGGTCCGCAACGACTACGCGCGCTCGATCGGCTACTCGCTGCAGAGCCTCATCTCCTACACAGCAAAAGAACCCGGCGATGACCTGGTCGTCATCATGGTCGGCGATCACCAGCCGGCGCCTGCGGTCACCGGACCCGACGCAGGCAAAGATGTGCCGATCACCCTGATCAGCGGCGACCCCGCGGTGCTGAAGTGGATCGACGACTGGGGTTGGACACCGGGGCTGCGTCCGGCGCCGAACGCCCCGGTCTGGCCGATGGAGTCGTTCCGGGACCGGTTCCTTGCCGCGTACGGGGGTTAGTTGTCACCCTGAGCGACGAGTGAGCAGTCCGCCGATGTAGCCGAGCACTGCGCCCAGCACGATCAGCAGCGTGCCGGATCCAGGCGTCGCGCTCAGCCCCACCACCCCGATCGTGACCAGCAGCGCGACCGTCAACAGCACCGCGATCACCGCGCTGAAGCGGGTCAGCCGGCCGGAACGGCCGGTGAGGCCGAATGCCATCAATCCGGTCAGCACCACGAGCACGATGCCGAAGGTGACCAACTGGCCCAGCACACCGAGGTCGAGCGGAGCGTCAACCAGGTCGACCACCGTGGCCGCGCTGACTCCGAAGGAGGTCGGATTGCCGACCGCCCGCAACGGCAGCATGGCCCCCATCAGCATGGCCAGCGCGCCGGCCAGGGTCAGCAGTACCCGGACCCACGGGCGCCGATCGGCAGCGGCCTGGATGATCGTGCCGTCGGTCGCGACCGAACTCCGCCCGTCGGTCGCCAGCACGGTCAGCGGCCGGCTGACCTCACGACCGGCCTGCGGCCGAGGGACCGACATCGTGACCCGACTGGTCAGCACCTGGCCCGGGCCGACGATCAGCTCCGGCGGCGAGAAGCCGAAGGAGACAGAGTTCTCCGGGTCGTCGCCCTGCAGCCAGACCCGCGCGGCGGTGACGCCGCGGCGATTGTCCACCACGACCGAGGAGACGCCCCTTCGCCTGGAGCCCAGCCGCAGCACACTCGGATCGAGTCCGACGGCCAGCGTCGTCATCGGTGACACGCTCGCGCTGTGCACCAGTGACACTTGGGTACGCGATACCCGACGGCCGTCGGAGGCCGTCACGGTCACGACTCGGGTGACCTCGGTACCCGCCTCGGGAACAGGCCCGACCAGTTGCAGTTCCACGTCGGCAGTGCCGCCTGCGGCCACTCGGACCTCGGCGTACCGCCAGTAGACCTGGACCACACCCTCCGGGTCGCCGGCCGTCAGCCGAACGGTCGCCGAGTGCCGCCCGGCCCGGTTGTCGATCGTCAGCCAGACCTGAGCAGCGGCGTCATCGCGTACCCGCACCAGGGCCGGTGCGACGATCAACTCGACCGGCGGGTCCTCGACCACCACCGAGGTCGACTGCACCAGGGTCGCGATCGTGCTCACCCGACGGGAACCCTCGATCGCGGACACGGTGAGGGTGTGTGACCGTTCCTTACCCGGCTCGGGTCGGCGAGAAGTCGTCACCGCCCGGATGCGGGTCGACTCCCCCGGACCCACGACGACCACTTCCGGGTCGAAGTGGAAAGCCACCGCCAGTTCGGGGTCCGTGCCGGACAGCCGAAGCCGGGCAGCACGGTTGGAGCCACTGTTGTCCACCACGACGACGAACCGGCCGGTCTCCACATCGCGGATCCGGACCACGCTCGGCTCCGTCCGCAACTGCACCGGCGCTTCCACCACCGGTACGGCCACGGTCACGCTGACGGTCTCCTGTGCCGCGGGCTGAGCCAGTGATCGGACCGACAGCCGGACGACGCCCGACCCGGCCGGGACCAGCGACTCCGACTCGATCCGGAAGGTGACGACGAGCCGGTCCTCCGACCCCGGTAGCAACTTCACCGTCGAGGACTCGATCCGCAGCCACTGCGGGGCGCCGCTGACATCCAACTCGTAGCCGTCGACGATGCTGGACCGGTTGACGACCACCAGTCCGAGCTGCGCCGGCTCACCGGAGACCGGCACGGTGACATTGTCCTGCTCGGGCCGGACCGCCAGCACCGGCTGTCGCTCGCTCGGGTGCTCGTCGAAGGTGATCGGCGGCATCACCCGGGTCTCGATGCTCGCCTCGTCGGGGAGCGCGGTGCCGCGCATCGCGCCCATGCCCGCGTTCGTGTTCGTGTTGGGCGGGGAGATCACACCGTTCGGCGTCGCTCGCGGCGTACGGTTCGGCGGCGAGCCGCCGGGAGCGGTACGTGAGCCGGCCGTCGGGTCCTGCTTCGGGATCATGGAGGTCCGGTCCCAGCCGAGAAAGGCCCCGCACTCCTGGTTCTGGCAGAAAGTCGCGTCCGCAGGATTGGAGTCCCCACACGCCTCGCACACGATGGAGTGCATGGTCGACCGACCTCCTCCGGCAATGCTGCTCACGGCAACGCTCCTCATCCGACGTTACTCGTCAGAGGATGAGCGGAGGTGTGCAGATACCTCTCGACCGAGACTGCCCGGACCGGCAGTTCCAGCCGGCCTGTCCGCGAGAAGAAATCAATGCCCGCAGCAGGCGAGGATCAGCGGCCGGTGCCGGCGTAGACCACGGCCTCCTCCTCGGCATCCAAACCGAAAGCGGTGTGCGCGGCGGCCACCGCGGTGTCGACGTCGATCTGATCGACCACCACCGAAATCCGGATCTCCGAGGTGGAAATCATCTCGATGTTGACGCCGGCAGCAGCCAGCGCGGTGAAGAACCTGGCGGTCACCCCGGGGTGAGAGCGCATGCCCACGCCTACCACGGAGACCTTGCCGATCTGGTCGTCGTACAGGATGTCGGAGAAGCCGAGTTCGTCCTGCAGCTGCCGCAGTGCGGCGATCGCTGTCGCGCCGTCGGTCTTGGGCAGCGTGAACGAGATGTCGGTGCGGTGGGTCTCCACGGCGGAGACGTTCTGCACGATCATGTCGATGTTGATGTCAGCGGCCGCCACCGCTTCGAAGATGCGAGCCGCCTCACCGACCACATCGGGCACGCCGACGATGGTGATCTTGGCCTCGCTCCGGTCGTGTGCCACACCGGAGATGATCGCCTGCTCCATCTGACCTTCTTCCTCCCACTCCTCGACCCAAGTGCCGTCCTTGTCGGTGAACGAGGACCGGACGTGCACCTTCACGTGCTCACGGCGCGCGTACTCCACGCAGCGCAGATGCAGGATCTTGGCGCCACACGCGGCCATCTCCAGCATCGTCTCGTACGAAATCCGCGGGATCCGCCGAGCGCTCGGCACGATCCGCGGATCCGCGGTGAAAACCCCGTCGACATCGGTGTAGATCTCGCAGTGATCGGCTCCGAGCGCGGACGCCAATGCGACGGCAGTGGTGTCGGAGGCGCCACGGCCCAGCGTCGTCACGTCCTTGGTGTCCTGGGCGACACCCTGGAAGCCGGCCACGATCACGATGTCGCCCTTGTCCAGCGCTTTGGTGATCCGGCCCGGGGTGATGTCGATGATCCGGGCGTTGCCGTGCGTACCGGTGGTGATGATGCCGGCCTGCGAACCGGTCAGTGAGCGCGCCTTCAAGCCCTGGTCGGAGATCGCCATGGCCAGCAGGGCTGCGCTCATCCGCTCGCCCGCGGTGAGCAGCATGTCCAACTCACGCGGTGGCGGTTGCGGTGACACCTTGAGTGCGAGGTCCATCAGATCGTCGGTGGTGTCGCCCATCGCCGAGATGACCACGACCACGTCGTGACCCAACTGCCGCGTCGCGACGATCCGCTTCGCCACCCGCTTGATGCTCTCCGCATCCGCGACCGACGAACCGCCGTACTTCTGGACTATGCGGCCCACGCCGCCTCCCTACACTCGCCATCATCAGCTTGAGCTCGAGTCTGAGTCTCTCCTCAGGTCTCCACCGCTCGAAATCCGCAGGCAACTCTATGCCGTCTCGGCCGTCGACCATGGCGAGCCGGTTGAGCCGAGATGCCTCACCCTCCCGACTACTCTCGACCTCGTGACCATCCCCGCACCATCCGTGAGCCGCCGTCTGTTCCTCGGTGGCTCGTTGTCGGCGATCGTCCTCGGCGGCCTGGCCGCGTGCAGCGGCGCTAACGAACCGGCACCGACCCCCGAGCCGAGTGCGGCCGCGGCTTTCCCGGTGACCGTGTCGCACCGGTACGGGGAGACCACGATCAAGGCGGCGCCGCAACGGATCGTCGTGGTCGGATTCACCGAGCAGGACACACTGCTGGCCCTGGGGATCACGCCGATCGCGACCACGACGGCAACCTGGGCCGGCAGCGACGAGGAGTACAACGTCTACCCGTGGGCCAAGGACAAACTGGGTGACGCGAAACCCGCCGTACTGGACTCGACCGAGGGTCTGCAGCTCGACCAGATCAAGGCGCTGAAGCCCGATCTGATCCTCGGCACCACTGCCGGCCTGGACCAGGATGCGTACACCGAACTGAGCAAGATCGCGCCGACGATCGCCAACACCGGAGCCAGCGGCAGTGATTCGTACGAGCCCTGGGACACCCAGACCGAGATCATCGGCGAGGCCGTCGGCAAGGCGCCTGAGGCGAAGAAGCTGATCGCCGATCTGAATCAGCGGTTCGCCGACGCGAAGGTTGCCCACCCGCAGTTCCAGGGCGTGACGGCCGCCTTCGTCCAGGCCCCCTACACCGACGGCAGCGTGATCGCCTGGCCGGCCGGGTTGAGCAGCGATTTCCTCACCGACCTCGGCTTCGTCATCCCCGAGTCGCTGGACAAGTTCGTCAGTGAGGAGGCCCTCCAGGCCGAGATCCCGGCGGAGGACACCAAGGTCCTCGACGACGCGAAGATCCTGGTCTGGGGCAACGAGGACTCGCAGGACGAAGCCGACATCCGCGCCGACAAGGTGCTCAGCAAGCTGGAGGCGATGAAGGAGGGGCGCGTCATCTTCACCGGTTCGATGGTGACGACGGCCATCTACTTCAGCACCATCTTGTCGGTCCCATACGTGCTGGACGCCGTCGTCCCCGAACTCGAGCGCGTCGTACCCGCCTGATTCGGTCAGGACGCGAGCGGCACTCGACATTAGGTTAGGCTCGCCTCTATGTCTGACTTGGTCGCCTCTGCTCCCGCCATCCGGATCAGTCGGCGGCTCCTGCTGGGCGGCTCGTTGTCCGCCGCCCTGGTCGCCGGTCTCACCGCCTGCAACTCTTCGGCCGCGCCGGCCGGCGAGAATCAGTCGTCGGAGACCGCGGCGGCCAGCGTGTTTCCGGTGACGGTGACACACAAGTACGGCGAGACCGTGGTACCAGCCGCACCGCAACGCGTGGTGGTCGTCGGCTACACCGAGCAGGACATCCTGCTGGCCCTGGGAGTCACACCGATAGCAACCACCGAGTGGTACGGCGAGCAGCCGTATGCCACCTGGCCCTGGGCACAGTCCAAGCTCGGGGACGCCAAGCCCGAGGTGCTCAGCACCGAGGACGGTCTGCAGCTGGAACGCATCGCCGCGCTGACCCCCGATCTGATCATCGGCACCAATGCCGGCCTGGAGAAGAAACAGTACGAGTCGCTCAGCAAGATCGCGCCGACCATCGCCAACACCGGCAAATTCGACAGCGACTGGTTCGAGCCGTGGCCGGATCAGACCCTGCTGGTCGGCAAGGCCGTGGGCAAGGAAGCCGAAGCGCAGCAGCTGGTGGATGCGCTGACCAAGAGGTTCGCCGATACCGCGTCAGCCCACCAGCAGTTCGCCGACGCGCCGGCGATCTTCCTACAGGCGCCGTACTACGAGGGTCACGCGATCGCGTACCAGGACGGTCTCAGCACCAACTTCCTGACCGACCTGGGCTTCGCCATCCCCAAGGAGCTGGACGCCTACGAGCGCGATGGCCAGCAGGCCTTCATCCCAGTCGAGAAGTTGGACGTGCTGAACGCCGGCAAGGTGTTGATCTGGGCGACCGAGGACGACAAGGCCAAGACGGAGCTGGAGAAGAACAAACTGTTCGGTCAGCTGGAAGCGGTGAAAGCCGGGCGTTCGATCTACACCGGCGGAGAACTGGCCGGGGCCATCTATTTCGCGACCGTACTCAGCCTGCCGTACGTGCTCGACACCCTGGTCCCCCAGCTGGAGAAGGCCCTGCCGGCCTGACCTCAAACCTGCCCGGCCTGATCCAAGCGCTGAGGAATGTCACGGTGAGTGTGAGCCGTCCGGTGGGATACTGGCGCGGTGAGTGAGCCCGTTCCGCAGCGAATCGGCGACGCGGAACGAGACCGCGCCGCGGAATACCTCCGGGAACACATGAGCGTCGGACGGCTGACGCAGGAAGAGTTCGACGAACGCATCACCGCCGCGTTGCAGGCCCGGACAGCGGCCGACCTCAAGCCGCTGTTCGACGATCTGCCGCCGCCGAGACCCGGGCAGGAGCAGGCCGCGACCGGCAGCCCGTGGCCGGTCTATCAGGCACCGGCCCTGCCGATCCCGAGCAGTCCGCCGGCGATCGGCCCGTCATCATCGGCGCTGCAGCCGATCCCACCGATGCCGAGCAGCACCGTCGCCAATGTGCTGGCAACGATCACCGGCATCGCCTGGATCTTGTTCGTCCTCAACTTCATCATCGGTCCGGGCTGGTGGTGGCTGGTATTCGTACCCATCGTGTTGTCCTCCGTCGCCGGCAAGCAGCAACAAGAACTCCACCGCCGCGAGAAGCTCTGGCGAGAGGCTCAGCGCAGAGCCATAGAGTGAGACACATGGTTGATGCAGCGGATGTCCGGTGGGGCATCGTCGGACCAGGACGGATCGCGGCCAAGGTGGTCCCGGACTTCGCGTACGTGCCCGGTGCGATCTGTGTGGCGGCGGGCTCCCGCTCCCTCGCCCGGGCCCAGGCATTCGTCGACCAGCACGGCCTGGAGCGGGCGTACGGGTCGTACGGTGATCTGCTCGCGGCACCGGACATCGACGCCCTCTACATCGCCACTCCGCACCCGCAGCATCACAAGATCGCCGTCGCGGCGTTGCGGGCCGGCAAGGCGGTGCTGGTCGAGAAGACGTTCACCGCGACCGTTGCCGGGGCCGAGGACATCGTGGCCACCGCGCAGGGCTGCGACGTATTCGCCATGGAGGCGATGTGGACCCGGTTCCAGCCGGCGATCATCGCCGCCCGCACACTGATCGAGGACGGCGCGATCGGCGAGATCCGCCAGGTGCAGGCCGATCTGGGGGTGGACCGCCCGTACGACGAGTCCGACCGGCTCTTCGACCCCGCCCAAGGGGGTGGCGCCCTGCTGGATCTGGGGGTGTATGTGGTGAGCATCGCCCAGTATTTCCTCGGCGTCCCCGACCGGATCGAGGTGACCGGCTCGCTGGCGCCGACCGGAGTGGATTGGGAGATCGGGCTGCTGCTGGGTTACGAGGATGGCCGGACGGCAAGCTTGTTGGGATCGCTGCGCCACCACACCCCCGGCGCGGCGCGGATCTTCGGCACCAAGGGCTGGATCGAGATTCCGCCGCGCTTCCATCACCCCGACCGGATCGTGTTGCACCGCAAGGGATCCGACCCGGAGGAGATCGTGCGGCCGCCGCACGGCGTGGGCTATTCCCATGAACTCGCGGAGGTCACCCAGTGCCTGCGCGAAGGACGGACCGAGTCCTCCGCAATGCCGCTGGCCGACACCCTGGCCGTCCAGCGGATCCTCAACGAGGCAGCCGAGCGGCTGGGGGTCTTTCACCGCGAAGACGATTCGGTCGAGATCTAGGGCGCGAGCGGGCGAACGCGCGTCGTCGTCGCAAGCGCACGCATGTCAGTGTCACGCGTCGATGAAGCGGCGTCCTTCGAAGGCTCGTCCGAGGGTGACCTCGTCGGCGTACTCCAGATCGCCGCCCACCGGTAGGCCGCTGGCCAGTCGGCTGACCCGGACACCCATCGGGATCAGCAGCCGACTCAGATATGTCGCCGTCGCCTCACCTTCGAGGTTGGGATCGGTGGCGAGGATGACCTCGGTGACCACACCATCGGCGAGCCGGAGGCAGAGTTCGCGGATCTTCAGGTCACCCGGTCCGATGCCGTCGATCGGGCTGATTGCGCCGCCGAGCACGTGATAACGGCCACGGAACTCCCGGGTCCGCTCGACCGCGACAACGTCCTTGGACTCCTCGACCACGCAGATCAACGACGGATCGCGCCGGGGGTCGCGGCAGACCCGGCACTGTGTTTCCTCCGAGACGTTGAAGCAGATCTCACAGAACTTGACCGTGTCCTTGACCAGCCGCAAGGTGTCAGCCAGCCGCAGCACATCCTCCGCATCCGCCGCGAGGATGTGGAAGGCAATGCGCTGCGCGCTCTTCGGACCGATGCCTGGCAGCCGGCCGAGTTCGTCGATCAGGTCCTGGACCGGGCCTTCGTACACCTACCTGTGCTCCTTGCTGCCTGATGTCTCGTCGTCGCAGATCAGAACGGCAAACCGCCGCCACCGAGGCCACCGGCGAGCGGCCCGAGCTTGGCGGCGGTGACTGCCTGCACCTGGTGATTGGCATCCCGGACCGCGGCCATCACCAGGTCGGCCAGTGTCTCGGTGTCCTCCGGATCGACCGCCTCGGGCTGGATCACCAACCCGACCAGCTCACCGGTGCCCTTCACGGTCGCCGACACCAGCCCGCCGCCGGCGGATCCGGTCACCTCGGTCTCGGCCAGCTCCTGTTGTGCTTGCAGCAGTTGCTGCTGCATGGCCTGAGCCTGGGCCAGGAAGCCGGACATGTCTCCATCAGACGGAAGCATCGACGAACCGTTCTCTTCGGTGGGTGGGACGGCGGGGTGGAAGTTGTGGGTGGGACGGCGAGCGGGAGCCGTTGGGTTGGGACGTGTGGTGCAGCTTGGCGTGGGACGTACTGGGAGCTGGATCTTCGAGCGGGTCGGCCTCCAGCCTATGCGCCGGACGCCGCCGGTGGTGGGAGTCGAGAGCGTGGGTCACACGTCATGTGGCTCCTCTCCGATGATCTGCGCGCCGAGTTGACGGGCCAGCAGCTCGGTGTGGGACTCCTCGAATTCCTCGATGTCGGAGTCATCGACCGACACGGCCTCGTCACGCAGATCCTCCACCTCGCCGCCGGCTCCCGAAGGACTCTGCCGCGTTGGCCGGATACTCTGTCTCGCCTGCTCGCGGCCAGCGCCGCCGACATCGCTCCGCGCAGCTGAGTTGTCGGGCGGAGCGCTCGCAGGCGCCCAGGAAGCCGGCCCGCTGCCGGCCGGGCTTCCCTCGGCAGGGGCTCCCCCACCAGTGGCGCTCTCCTCGGAACGGGTTGCTCGCGGTGGCGCACCGGCCACGGCGGGGACCGGGCCGCCGCGCCGACCAGCGACCGGGCCACTCGGACCAGGGCCACTCGCACCAGGCCCACTCGGACCGGGTCCGCCGCGACCCCCCGCGGACACGCTCGGATCGACGATCGTCTCGATCCGGAGATCGACGCCGAGAGCGTCGTTCAGGGCTTCTCGCAGGATGTTCTCGCTGCCGCCCTTGGCGAAGCTGTCCCGCGGACCGATGCCGGCCATTGCCAGCACCAGCACTCCGTCCCGGACATCGGCAACCTGCGCGTTCTGGCTCAGCAGGATCCAGGTGAACCTCCGCCGGCCCTTGACCTCCTCCAGCACCTCCGGCCAGAGCCGGCGGACGTCGGTCAGGGTGAGCTGTTGACGACCGGTCGGCTGCGGCGCAACTGGCTGCGCGCCGGGCGGTTGGCTGGCAGGCGCCTGGATGACGGGCGTCTGGACGGCAGCATCCGGCGCCGGCGACCGCACCGCCGCGCGAGCCAGAGCTGGTCCAGAGGTGTCCGTCGGCTCGGCCGAGGTGCGCTCCGCCGGCACGCGACCAACTGGTCCCGGGGCAGCCGGTCCCGGAGCAGCCGGT
>JASGEZ010000174.1:0-39933 GCA_047605905.1 Microlunatus sp. | reverse complement strand
TCGTAGTGCAACGGCACCGGCCGCTCGGCCGAGGTGATCACCGCCGTCGGACGACCGGTACGCCGGGTCAGGTCGCGCTCGAATCGGGTGACGTCGCCCAAGGTCGCCGACATCAGCAGGAACTGGGCGTCGCGCAGTTCCAGCAGCGGCACCTGCCACGCCCAGCCCCGGTCGGGATCGGCGTAGAAGTGGAACTCGTCCATCACAACTGACGCGATCCCAGCTGCGGATCCCCGCCGCAGGGAGAGATTGGCAAGCACCTCAGCGGTGCAGCAGATGACGTCGGCGTCCGCATTCACCGACGCGTCACCGGTCATCATGCCGACCCGCTCGGCACCGAAGATCTCGGTGGCGGCGAAGAACTTCTCGCTGACCAGGGCCTTGATCGGCGCGGTGTAGAAGGTCCGGCCGCCTTGGGCCGCGGTCGCGTACTCCAAGCCGGTGGCGACCAAGCTCTTGCCGGACCCGGTCGGGGTCGCCAGGATCACATTCGATCCGGTCACCAGCTCCAGCAGGGCGTCATCCTGGGCCGGATAGGGCGTCAGCCCACGTCCGGCGGCCCAACCGACGAACGACTCGTAGATCGCATCCGGGTCCGGGCCGACGGCGGCAGGGTCCAGCAGGGCACTCGCGATGGTCAGCCCCGTCCGACGAACGGCATGGTGGTAGCCATCACCGTCATGGACAACACATTCGCCTCCGGCGGCAGGCTTGCCATGTAGACCACCGCGCGAGCGACATCTGCCACGTCCATCCGCGGCTCGACCAGCTTCTCGTGGTTCGCCTGCAGGATCCCGTCGGCCATGTTCTGTGTCAGATCGGTCGCGGCATTGCCGATGTCGATCTGGCCGCAGGCGATCCCAAACCTGCGACCATCCAGCGCGGTCGTCTTGGTCAGTCCGCTGATCGCGTGCTTGGTCGTCGTGTACGCCACCGAGAGCGGTCGCGGGGCGTGCGCCGAGATGGAGCCGTTGTTGATGATCCGCCCACCCTGCGGGTCCTGCCGCCGCATCACCCGGAAGGCTTCCCGGGTGCACAGAAAGGCGCCGTTCAGGTTGACGTCGACGACCTCCTTCCACTCCTTGATCTCGAGTTCGTCGATCTCGCACGACCAGGCACCGCGACCGGCGTTGTTGAACAGCAGATCGACCCGCCCATAGCGCGTGACGGTGCGGGCGAACAGGTTGTGCACCGAAGTCGGGTCGGTCACATCGGTGACGCAGCAATCCAGGTCCAGCTCGGGATGCTCGGCCACCAACGTGGTCAGCGGGTCCGACCGCCGTCCCGCCACCACGACGGTCCAGCCGTCCCGGGCCAACGCCAGTGCCGACGCGGCACCGATGCCGGAGCCACCGCCGGTCACGATCGCGATCCGCCGTCCGTCCGGAGCCGGGGTCGACGCCGGGGACGGCAGACCGGTGCTCGCGCTCTGTGCTTCAGTCACCGCAGAAACGGTAGCGGCATCCGCCGACATTCGACCAGTGGCAGTCCCGATCGCGCACGGGTCAGGCGAGCCCGCGGGGCTCCCCGTGCGGACCAGGCTCCCCGTGCGGACCATGCCCAGCACCGATCGCCTCCGTCTTGCGCAGTGACAGCGCCAGGATCACCGCGACGGCTCCGACACCTGCCGCGACCGCGAAGGCCAGGTGCAGTCCGGCCACCTCGGCGGCGGCCGGGTCCGCGCCACCAGCCTCCAGCGCCACCATCCGCAGCGTCATCACCGCCACCAGCATGGCCACGCCCGCAGCACCGGCGACCTGCTGCAACGTGGACAGGATCGCGCTGCCGTGCGAGTAGAGCTGCTTCGGCAACGGGTTCAGCGCCGTGGTGAACGACGGCGTGAACAAGAAGGCGAACGCGGTCGACATCACCAGGTGAACGCCGAGCAACATCGCCACCGGCGTGGTCGGGGTGACCTGGGTGAGCGCCAGCATGGTCAACGACAGCAAAGCGGCGCCGCCGGTGGCCAGCCAGCGAGGACCGTACCGGTCGAACAGCCGGCCGACGAAGGGGCCGAGCAGACCCATCAACAACCCGCCTGGCAGCAGCAGCAGACCGGTTCCCAGGGTGCTCAGCCCCCGAATGCTCTGGAAGTAGATGGGCAACAGGATGATCGCTCCGAACAACGCGAGCGCGGCGATGCCGAGCAGGGTGACACCCCGGCGGAACATCGGATAGCTGAACACGCGGAGGTCCAGCAACGCGCCCTTGCCCTTCACCAACCGCTGCTGACGCAGCACGAACAGGACGAGGCAGATCATCCCGACACCCAGTGAGACCGGCCCGAGCCAGCCGGTGCCGCCGCTGGACTCACCGAGTTGGCTGAGCCCGAAGACGATGCCGCCGAAGCCCGGCACCGACAACAGCACCGAGACGATGTCCAGCGGCTGGTCGCCGTCGGCGTTCACGTTGGTCAGACCCCGCAGCCCGACGATCAGGGCGGCCAGGGCGATCGGCAGCACCAGGAAGAACATGAAGCGCCAGGGCAGATACTGCAGCACCAGCCCGGACAGCGTCGGCCCGATGGCCGGTGCCACCGAGATGACGATGCTGACATTGCCCATCACCGCGCCGCGACGGGTCACCGGCACCAGGGTCAAGATCGTGGTCATCAGCAGCGGCATCATGATCGCGGTGCCACATGCCTGCACGATTCGGCCCAGCAGCAGGATCCAGAAGCCCGGGGCCACACCGGCCAGCAGCGTGCCGGCACTGAACAAGCCGAGTGCGGCGGCGTACATGGTGCGGGTGGAGAACCGCTGCAACAGGAAGCCGGTGATCGGGATCACGATCGCCATGGTGAGCATGAACGCCGTGGTCAGCCATTGCACGGTGCCGGCCGAGAGGTTCAGGTCCACCATCAGCACCGGGAGGGCGACGCCCATGATCGTCTCGTTGAGGATGACGACGAATGCCGCAACCAGCAGCGTCGCAATCACATTGCGGTCGCGGCGAGGCAGCTTCGTCTCGGCAGCTATGGCCGTCGTCGTCATGGTCTTGCTCCTGCAAGTCGGTCCGGAGGGCCCCGGATCAGGCCGACGGCATAGGATCATCGCAGACTCACGACTCGAGAACAGCCCGTTTTCTCAGCCCCTACCCATTGCCGCCGTGGTGGTGCCGCGACTCGAGCTTGATCACGTGGAGTACGGCGTTGATCAGGGCCAGGTGGGTGAACGCCTGCGGGAAGTTGCCCAGATGCTGGCCGGTGTGGGCGTCGATCTCCTCGCCGTACAGGTTCAGCGGTCCGGCGAACGACAGCAACTTGGCGCACAGCTTGCGGGCCCGATCGAACTCACCGATCTCACAGAGTGCCGACACCAACCAGAACGAGCAGATGGTGAACGAACCCTCTTCGCCGGAGAAGCCGTCGTCGGTGTCCTCCACCTTGTAGCGCAGCACCAGATCGTCCACCGTGAGCTCGTCGGCGATCGCCAGCACCGTGGCCCGGATCCGCGGGTCGTCGGGTGGCAGGAAACGCATCAACGGAGCGAGCAGCAACGAGGCATCCAACGCCGTCGTCTCGTAGTGCTGGGTGAACACCCCGCGCTTGTCGACACCGTTGGTGAGGATGTCCTCCTTGATCTCCTCGGCCGCCAGCTCCCACTCCTGCGCCTTGCCCAACTCCCCCATCAGCCGGGCCAGCCGTGCACCTCGATCGGCCGCGACCCAGCACATGATCTTGGACGAAGTGAAGTGCTTCAGCCCGCCGCGCACCTCCCAGATCCCCGCGTCCGGCTCGCGCCAGTGCTTGAGTGCCTCGTCGACCTGCTTGTTGAGGATGGGCCACATCCGCCCGTCCAGGTGGTCGGCGGTCTTGGCGTGCAGATAGACCGAGTCCAGCAGTGCGCCCCAGACGTCGTGCTGCCGCTGGTTGTAGGCGGCATTGCCGATCCGCACGGGCCGGGAGTTGGCGTAGCCCGGCAGGTGGTCCAGCTCGAACTCCTCCAGTTCCCGCTCGCCGCCGATGCCGTACATGATCTGGACGTGGTCGTCCCGGGATGCCACGTCGGCGATGAAGGAGAAGAAGTCCAGCGCCTCCCAGTCGAACCCGATCGAATAGAGCCCCCACAGCGCGAACGTCGCATCCCGCATCCAGGTGTAGCGATAGTCGTAGTTCCGGCCACCGCCCAGGGTCTCCGGCAGCGAGGTGGTCCCGGCGGCGGCGATGGCGCCGGTCGGGGTGTAGGTGAGTCCCTTGAGCGTGAGGGCGCTGCGCTGCAGATACGTCCGCCAGGGGTGGTCCGGGAACTTGCCCCGAGCCAGCCAGTGCTGCCAGTGATGGGCGGTCCAGACCTGGCGGAAGTAGGCATCGGCGTACGTCAGCGGCGGGGGCTTGCTGCCCCACGACAACGCGACGTAGCGGGTGTCCCCCTCCTTGAGCAGCGTGCGAGCGTTCGCCTGCCCGCCTTCGAAGCCCAGCCGCAGATCTGTGGTCAGCGTCAACCGGAACTCCTCACCGTCAGCGGATGCCTGGCCCTGGTGGTAACCGTGCTCGGTGTACTCCCAGGACGTGGTCTTGCGGCCGTAGTCGAACACCGGCTCGCACTCCATCGACACCTGCACCTCACCGGAGACGCACCGGATCGTACGCAGCAGGACGTGTTCGGCGTCGTAGTCGGTCGGTGTCCGGCGGTGACTCCTGGACCTCGTCTCCTCGTGCCGCCACGGGCCCATCAACAACGCGTCCCGGACCACGATCCAGCCGGTCGGCGTGCCCCAGCTGGTCTCGATGATCATCGTGCCCGGTAGATAGCGGACGTCGGCCGGCACCTCGATGTCGACCGGCGCGATGCGGAAGGCGCCGGCATGGCGCCCGAGAACCCGACCGAAGATGCTCGGCGAGTCGAAGCGTGGCACACACATCCAGTCCACCGACCCGCCCGGGGAAACCAGCGCATTCACTTCACCGTCGCTGAGGAATCCGTAGTCTCCGATCGGCACCGATCTGACTCGCTGGTCGGCACCCGCGGGATGAGAGTTACCTGTGTGCTGTAAGGGACTCGTGGGACCTTCCTTGACCTTTTTGCTGGTTGGCATAGCAGTCAGCATCGTCCTGCTCCGATTCGGGCGCAATAGGGAGAGCGAGAAGGACGTGCCACGATAGGGCGGCACGAGTCGTACGAGAATCCTGGGATCGTCGTCCCCGGGAGAGGACGAGATGAGCGGGAACGCAACCTACCGACTGAACAACACCGCCATCTTGGCGACCTGTGCGGTCGAGGCGCCGATCGTGGCCACATCCACCTCCTTCGACGAACGGCTGGCCGAGACCTATCAACGGGTGGGGACCCGACCCGGCCTGCTGGTCCGACTGGCAGGCGTACACGAACGCCGCTGGTGGCCGAACGATGTGAGTTTCGCCGACGCAGCGGCGATGGCCGGTGCCAAGGCGCTCGCCGAGGCCGGGATCCGGCCGGAAGAGGTCGGCGTGGTGATCAACACCTCGGTCTGCCGCAGTCATCTGGAGCCCTCGATCGCGGTCGAGGTCCACCATCAGTTGGGACTACCGACCAGCTGCCTCAACTTCGACGTGACCAATGCCTGTCTCGGCTTCGTCAACGCCATCCAGCTGGCCGGCACCATGATCGACTCGGGCCAGCTCGACTACGCCCTGATCGTCGACGCCGAGGGCTCGCGCCAGATCCACGAGCTGACCCTGGAGCGGCTCTCCTCCCCGACCGCGACGGCGGCCGAGTTCAAGGATCAGTTCGCGTCCTTGACCATCGGCTCCGGATCTGCCGCCTTCGTGTTGGGCCGGGCCGATCGGCACCCGGAGGGCCATCGGGTGATCGGCGGCGCCAGCCGGACCGGCTCCGAACACCACGATCTGTGCGTCGGCAGTCTGGACATGATGCGGACCGACAGCAAGAAGCTGTTCGACCACGGCATCGCCTTGGCGGTGGCCACCTGGGAGAACGCGAAGGAGGAGTTCGGCTGGGACGGTGCCATCGACTGGTTCGTCGCCCACCAGACCTCGACCGTGCATCTGCGGGCGATGGCCAGGGCGGTCGGGGTGAGCTTCGATCGCTTCCCGACCACGGTGGAGAAGTACGGGAACATGGGGCCGGCCGCCGTGCCCTTCACCCTGGCCCACCATGCCGACCGGATGCGGGCCGGAGATCGGATCGTGCTGATCGGCGTCGGGTCGGGGCTGAACGCTTCCCTCGCCGAGATCGTCTGGTGAGGTCGGCGCGAGCGGCAGCGCAGCCGCTGCTGGACGGTCTGCCGGGGATCGATCCCAGCTGGTCGCGCCGGATCGACGTACCCGATGCCGACGGGGTGGTCCGGACCTGGCATCTGCTGGAGCGTCCGGCCAGACCCTCGGTGGAACCGCCCACCGGCACCTCATCGCAGGCGCAGGCACCCATCGGCACCATGATCTGTCTGCACGGGAATCCGACCTGGTCCTATCTGTGGCGCCGTTTCCTGGAACTCGCGCCGGACGGCTGGCGGGTGATCGCGCCCGATCAGCTCAGCATGGGCTGGTCCGAACGGCTGGAGCGCCCCCGCTCGCTGACGCAGCGGATCGACGATCTCGATCGGCTGACCGACGCGCTCGACATCACCGGACCGGTGGTCGCCGTCGCGCACGATTGGGGCGGACCGGTGCTGCTCGGCTGGGCCGAACGGCACCGCGACCTGCTGGCCGGCATCGTGTTGACCAACACCGGGGTCGCCATCCCGGCAGGCACCACCTTGTCGCCCCTGATCCGGATCGCCCGGTCGGCACCGCTGCTGGAGTCGGTCTGCGTCCGGACTCAGACCTTCGTCCGGGGCGCGACGGCGATCTCCCGGCCGAGCCTGCCGAAGGAGATCCGGGACGCGTACGCGGCTCCGTACCTGATCGCGGCCCGGCGCCGGGCCGTCCGCGACTTCGTCGCCGACATCCCGCTGGAGTCCGACCATCCCAGCCGGGCGATCCTCGACGAGGTGGTCGACGGGCTCGCGACCCTGGCCCGCGTGCCGACCCTGCTCGCCTGGGGACCGCGCGACCCGGTGTTCACGATCCGTTATCTGCACGATCTGCGGCGCCGGCTCCCCCAGGCCGACATCCAGCTCTATCCGGCGGCCTCGCATCTGGTGACCGAGGACGCACCGACCGCTGCCGCGGACATCTGGGAATGGGTGCAGCGGCTGCCTCGGTCCCTGCCCTCCGACTCGGCCGGCCCCGGTCCGGACCACGACGACTCGACCAACTCCGGCCCGGATCTCCCGCCGACAGCTGATCCCGGATCCGAGGTCGGCACTCAGGTACGCCCGCTGTGGGCCGGGCTGTCGGACCGGGCGGATGACCCGGCCACCGCCGTCGCCGAGCTGGGACCGCGCGGCATCACCCCGATCAGTTTTGCCGCCCTCGAGCACCGGGTGGCCGACCTGACCACCGGACTGCTCCGGGCCGGTGTCGGACCGGGCCAGCGGGTGGCCGTCCTGGTCCGGCCGGGCATCGACCTGACCGTCGCGGTGTACGCGTGCTGGCGTGCCGGTGCCGCGATCGTGGTGGCCGACGCCGGACTCGGTCTGCGCAGTCTGGGCCGAGCGCTGCGCAGCGCCGATCCTGACCACCTGATCGCGATTCCGGCCGGACTCACCGCCGCCCATGCCCTCCGGGTGCCGGGGCACCGGATCGTGGCCGGTGACCTGCCGCCGATCATGCGGGCCCGGATGCGGGTCAGCCATACCCTCGCCGAACTCGAAGAGCTCGGCCGGCACACCCACCAGCTCGACCGGCAGGCCGCGCTATCCGGGCAGGGCGAGCAGGACGAGCACGATGCAGCCGAGCAGAGCACGATCCCACCGCTGCCCAGCCCGGACGCCGAGGCGGCCGTCTTGTTCACCTCCGGCGCCACCGGCCCGGCCAAGGGCGTGGTCTACCGGCATCGGCAACTGGCGGCCCAGGTCGAACTCTTCGGCCGGGTGGCCAACCTCGAACCCGGCGCGCGGCTGGTCGCCGCCTTCGCGCCGTTCGCGCTCTATGCGCCGGCCCTGGGGGCCGCCGCCGCCGTGCCGGACATGGATGTCACCAAACCCGGCACCCTGAAGGCAACGGCCCTGGCCGAAGCGGTGTCCACCATCGACGCCACAGTGGTCTTCGCCTCGCCGGCCGCACTGCGCAACGTGGTCGCGACCGCCGACCAGCTGACCGAGGATCTCCGTGCCCAGTTGCGCAGTGTCCGGACCCTGCTGTCGGCGGGTGCACCGGTCCCACTGCCGCTGCTGCGCCAGGTCCAGACCCTGCTGCCCAACGCCGAACTGCACACCCCGTACGGGATGACCGAGGCGCTGCCGGCCACCGACGTCACCATGGCCGAGATCGAGCAGGCGATCGCCGATGCCGGCGAGCAGGCCAATGGTGTCTGCGTCGGCAAGCCGCTGCCGGGTGTTCGGATCGGCATCGCACCCCTGGACCCGGACGGCTGGCCCGCCGACGAGCCGGCCGACATCGCCGGTCGCACCGGCGAGATCTGTATCTCGGCCGCCCACGTCAAGGACCATTACGACCGGCTCTGGCTGACCCAACAGCGCAGTGTCACCGCCGGTCAGCACCCCGACGGGCAGCAGACCGGTGCTCAACCCACCGACGGGCCAAGAACCGACTGGCATCGCACCGGCGATGTCGGCCATCTGGACGCCCAGGGCAGGCTGTGGGTCGAGGGCCGGCTGGTGCATGTCATCAGTGGTCCGACGGGACCGATCACGCCGGTCGGGATCGAGCAACGGGTCGAGGCAGTGCCCGAGGTCGAGCTGGCCGCGGCGGTCGGGGTCGGCCCGGCAGGCACGCAGCAGACCGTCGTCGTGCTCGTCCCGACGGCCGGTGCTTCACCCCGCCGCCCGCTGGCACCGGCGGCACTGGCATCCAGCGTCCGACAGGCCGCAGGCAGTCCGATCGCAGCCGTCCTGGTCACCGACCGGCTCCCGGTCGACATCCGGCACGCCTCCAAGATCGACCGCGCCCGCGTCGCCCAATGGGCCGAACGGGTGCTGGCCGGCGACTCACTGCTGAGCCGAGGCCGCCGGCCATGAAGATCCTGCTGACCGGCGGGCGGAGCATGATCGGGGCGGCGGTGGCCCGCCAGCTCGCCGCTCGTGGGGACCAGGTGACGGTGCTGCAGCGTCGGCCGGCAGAGCTGGGTCTGCCGGAGGTGCTGGCCGACCTGGCCGATCCGGCGGACACCGACACCATCCGCCGCGCGGTCGACGGCCAGGACGCGGTCATCCATCTCGCGGCCAAGGTCGGTATCTCCGGCAGTTGGCCGGAGTTCTTCGCCGCCAACGTCACGGGCACCGACACCATCGTGACCGCCTGTCGTGACCTGGGTGTGCCGCGCCTGGTGTACGTCTCCTCGCCCTCGGTCGCGCACAGCGGCTCGGCGTTGGTCGGCGTCGGCGCCACACCTGCCGACCCGGAACACGCCAGTGGCCACTATGCCCGGAGCAAGGCGATGGCGGAACAACTGGCCCTGGCTGCCGACGGATCCGAGCTGCGGGTGCTGGCCATCCGGCCACATGTCGTCTGGGGGCCCGGTGACACCCAACTGGTCGAGCGGATCATCGATCGGGCCCGGCGTGGCTCGCTGCCCGTCCTCGGCACCGGGGCGGCCCTGGTCGACTCCACGTACGTGGACAATGCCGTCGACGCCACGATCGCCGCGCTGGACCGGGTAGACGAGGTGCACGGCTGTGCGCTGGTCGTCACCAACGGCGAACCTCGACCGATCGCCGAGCTCATCGCCGGCTTCGCCGCCGCAGGTGGAGCCCCGGCACCGGCCCGGCACGTTCCAGCGGCCCTCGGCCGGTTCGCGGGAAGCGCGGTCGAAGCGATCTGGGGTGCGCGCCGGATGCTCGGCCGTCCGGCCGCGGGCGACCCGCCGATGACCCGGTTCCTCGCCGAGCAATTGAGCACCGCGCACTGGTTCGACCAGCGGCAGACCCGGGAGTTGCTGCACTGGCAACCACGCGTCGATCTCGACACCGGCTTCACTCGCCTGGCAGCCGCGTACGCGCTGACGGAGATCACGTCGGGCTCGGCATCGTGCCCCTTCCCTCCCGCGGCCAGACCCGAAATCAACAGTACGAACCCTGTGCCAAAGGGAACAGCCGGGGTGTAATCCAGAGCACAGCATCGTCGTCGGCGAGCGACCAGGGTTGACACATAGCAACCGCAGCTCGCAGACGGGACAACGATCGTGACTCTCACCCTCACCACCATCGACATCGAGGATCTCGTTCACGGTGCCCGGGACGGCGATCAGGATTGCTGGCGCGAACTGATCGGCCGGCATCAGCCGATCATCGATGCGGTCACCCGGCGTTACCGGCTCGGCCACGAGGACGCCGGCGACGTGAGTCAGACCGTCTGGCTGCAGCTGACCAGTCACCTGGACTCCATCCGCGAGCCCCGTGCGCTGCCGGGCTGGATCAAGGTCACCGCGGAACGGGAAGCGTTCCGGCTGATCCGGGTCGGGCGGCGGACGACCTCGCTGGAGCCCATCGCCGACTTCTACGAGAGCCAGACCAGCCCAGCCGAGCTGCGCTTCTCCAGCAGCATCGACGACATCGACACCGAACTGCTGCGGACCGAGGAGCAGGCCGCGATCCGGGCCGGCCTGGAGACCCTCAATGCCAACCAGCGCGACCTGCTGCTGATGCTGGTGGCCGAGCCCGCCGTGCCGTACGCGCAGATCAGCGTCGAACTCGGGCTGCCGATCGGCAGCATCGGCCCGACCCGCGCCCGGTGTCTGCGCAAGTTGCATGCGGCTCCGTCGGTCCAAGCCTTGCTGACCTCCGGCGACGAGGTATCCCTGGCCGCGTGAAGCGTACGCGGTCCCGCAGACCACGACCGGCGCCATCGTCCACCGGGGGCGACGATGGCGCCGGTCGTCGTTCGGACACTTTGATTTATCGTTGAACTGTGAAAACCCTGATGACGGGCCGGCGGCGTCGGAGCCGAGCGTGACCGGACAGGTTCCGGGCGCTGATGGGGCGCGGGCCGCCGACCCATTGGCGAGCTACGCCATGCTCAGCGTCTACTACGCCTCGATCGACGACCAGTTCACCGTGTCGGGGGCGCCGTCGGTCGCGATCCCGCCTGAGGTCAAACCACTTCCGCTCGCGGATGCGCTGGC
Source organism: Microlunatus sp. (assembly GCA_047605905.1). Taxonomy (GTDB): domain Bacteria; phylum Actinomycetota; class Actinomycetes; order Propionibacteriales; family Propionibacteriaceae; genus Microlunatus. Next base: position 28,810 of record JASGEZ010000174.1, on the reverse strand, counting down.
GATCCTGGCCAAGGATCCGCAGCGGCTCGCCCAGGCCATCTGGCAGGTCGTGCGCACCAGCCCGATCCGTCAGGCCGGTGAGAAGACGTCGCGCTATCCGGCTGAGCTCGACGCCTATCTGTCACCGGCGGACCAGGAAGAACTCGACCGCGTACGAGTCGACTACCGGAGCGGAGCCAGCCTGGTCGCGGCGTGCCTACGTGCCTGCCACCACGATGACCGCCCGCTGTTCAACGCGCTCAGTCAGGCCGCCCAGGACAAACGCCTGCAGCGGAACCACGGCTTCAAGGAGGTGGTCCGGCTGCTGTTCAACGAGGAACCGGATGCCTTCATCACCAGAGTGAGCAAGCACTGGGATCCGACACGACAAGAGATCACCGGTCTCGAGCACGAGGTGGGACTGAACATCGCCACCTATGTCGAGCAACTGGCGGCGACGGCCGCGTACCGGTCGTTCGTCGAGTCCCTCCCCCGGTGGCACAACAAGACCATGCGGGCGCCGCTGACCGTCTATCCGGTGTCCTCGGTGATCAAGCAGAGCACCGAGCAACTGTGGACGATGGCGACGGTGACCACCCTGGCGACCGGTCGCTACCGGGAGTTGCTGACGGCTTCGGACCCCGCCCACTGGCACGACGGCAGCGACGTGATCAAGCAGTCGGACTACATCAGCGACCCGATGCGTCCGCTGGAGCCCGATGAGTCGCAGACCGAACGCGCGCCGGACTTCCGCGGGCTGCTCTACGAGGTGGCCACCATGGCCTGGGGCGGCGACAAGACCCAGCAGGCCGAGTTCTGCAATGTCTTGAACATCGAACGCACGGTACGCAAACCGCCCGCTCCGGAACGACCGACGATCGAGGTCGGGTTCTCCTTGTCCCGTAGCATCTCCAGCAGCGTCTTGTGGGACGACCGGAGCGGCGGCATCACGATGAACGAGGGCTACCTCCGGGTTTCGCCGCTGGGCCGGAAGAGCTGGCGGATCACCTCGCGCAAGCTGCTGCGGTTCAGCGACCGTACGCCGTACAGCGGCGGCTCCGGTCTGACCGACTTCGGTCAGATGCTCAACTACCTCGCCCCGGCAGCCTTGAGCTGGTGGGTGGAGACTGAGACCTACAGCCTGGGAAAGCGCGCAGCGGCCCGTGAGCAGGCGACCTCGACCGACGGCAGCAAGGACGGACGACATGGGTGACAAGCAGACAGACTCGGGGGCTGGATCCGAGGCTCGTTCGGCAGCAAGCAGCGCGGATCAGCGGGCCGTCGACGCCTGGAACCAGGTCGGCATCTACATGGAGACGGCCCAGGAGACCTGGACCAGGCTCGCGAAACGCAACTTCGACTTCTGGAAGGAAGTCTCCGGCAGTCTGAAGAATGGTCCGGTCAACGCCGACACCCTCGCCGCGAACGCTGGACGAGCCGTGTCGGCGGCCATGGAGACCGCCCAGGATCTGTGGCTGACGGCAGTCGAACCGCCCCGCCGCGAGGTCTACGCCCAGACCCTGCCGACCGCGTTCGTCTACTTCAGCAAGGTGTCGGCCGACACCGGCGGCGATGCCTCCGGCCACCAGGAGACCACCTACGACAACCCGGATCCGGTGCACATCGCGGTCCATCACCAGCGCGAGACTCTGCCGGAGACCGCCAAGATCACCATCAGCGGGAACCCTACGGATCCGGCCGCCTCCGCGGCCGACGCGCTCGCCGCGCTCACCGACCGCTTGCGCGTTCACCGGGAGGGCTCGGCCCGCTCCTATCTGCTCGAGGTCATCAATCCTGGCGGCCATCTCGATCCCGGCGGAGCAGGCGTGCCGGAACTGGTGCCCGGCACCTACGTCGGGCTGGTCTACCTGACCGACCCGCCGTTGCCCCTGGCCAACCTACGAGTCGTGGTTGAGTAGTGGCCACCGGTCGGAGGCGTGCGAGGATGTCGGGTCCAGGGTCGTAGGAGTCTGTCAAGCAGTGATCGCCATGATGCAGCCGCCAAGGCACCGGCATGCCTAGCTCGCGGATCTCGAGCCGAATCGCCGATCTGCTGAGTGACGCCCGGGAAGCCCGAGACGCCGGCGACTGGAAAACCGCGAGTTCTCTGCTGGATGCGGTCAACGCCCTCGATCCGGGCAATGCCGAGGCGGCCGCGATGCGCGCCGGGGCCGCCACCAGACGGCAGATGACGCTGCTGTTCTGCGACGTCGTCGGTTCCACCGAGATCGCCGACCAGCGCGATCCCGAAGAGGTCACCGCGATCATCGAGCAATACCGGGCGGCATGTGTCGAGGCGGTCACCGAGTTCGACGGCTACATCGACGATCATCGCGGCGACGGGATGCTGGTGCTGTTCGGCTACCCGCAGGTCGACGAGGACGACGCCCGCCGTGGTGTGCTGTGCGGGCTGCAGATGATCGAGCGGGTGCAGCAACTGTCGGTCGACGGCCTGCCCGGCTCACGGTTGCAGGTCCGGATCTCGGTGCACACCGACCTGGTCGTAGTGGCCGACGGCATCACGGGCTCGACCGCCAACGAGTGCGCCCGCATCCAGGCGCTGGCCGCGCCGGACACCGTCGTGATCAGCGACACCACCCAGGATCTGGTGTGGCCCTGGTTCGAGACGGAGTCCTTGGGCCCGCAACAGTTGCGCGGGGTGTCCCGGCCGGTCGAGGTGTTCACCGTACGTGCCGCGCTGCCCGCTCCTCGCGGCCGGACCTGGCGCGACCGGGTCAGCCCCTTCGTCAACCGGACAGCGGAATTCGCCGAGATGGCGTGGCTGACCCCACCGACCACTCACGAACAGGCCACTGACGAACAGGCCACTCACGAACAGGCCACTGACGAGCCGGACGGCGACGAGCCGGCGGCCGATGGCACGGCTACCACGGCACCGGTCACCGGAGCGAGGGCAGTGTGCGTGATCGGACCGGGTGGCATGGGCAAGACCCGGTTCACCATGGAGACCGCGCGGCGACTCGGGTTGCAGCCGCTCGTCTGCCCCTGCTCCCGGATGCAGCGTGAGGTCAGCCTGCACCCCTTCCGTGACCTGCTCGCCCAGGCCTGCGGGATGGCCGGCGACGACACCCCGGAAGTCCGGCTGGAGAAGCTCCGAAGCCGGCTGGCAACGCTGGCGGCCGCCGCGGGTTCGGTGGCCGCGAGCGACGATCTGCCGTTCCTCACCGCCGTGTTCGACATCCCGCCGGAGCTGATCTCGCCGCCGCAAGAGGTGCAGCCGGACAGCCTGCGCCGGCAGGCCCTGGTCGACGCCGCCCAGTTGGTGTACGCGCACGCGGCGCGGGTGCCCTCCCTGGTGTTCGTCGACGACATCCAATGGGCCGACCAGTCGACGCTCGATCTGCTCCGGGTGCTGCTCACCCTGCCCGGTCTCAAACTCGTCATCGCCGCGCGCGACGGATATCAGCCGCCGTGGTCCGAGGCGGAGGTACGCCGGCTGGTGCTCAGCCCGCTGGACGCGGAGGCCACCAGTGAGCTGGTCCGGCATGCCCCGGGGGCAGCGACCCTCAGTGACGAACGCAGTCGGGAGCTGATCGAGCGCAGCGACGGGGTGCCGCTGTTCGTCGAGGAGCTGCTGCTGACCGCGGCCCAGACCGACTCCGGCGGGATCTCGCACCGTTCCCTGCAGTTCAGCGCCTACAAGATCCCGCCCGCGCTCCGCGATCCGTTGCTGGCCCGGCTCTCCCGCCCCGAGGTGGATCTGGAACTCGCCCAGCTCGCCTCGATCATCGGCCGGGATGTCGATCGGGACCTGCTCCAGGAAGCGGCCGGTGCCGAGGGAGCCGATTTCGAGCGCCGGCTGCGGACCCTGCTCGACGCTGGTCTGATGGAGCTGACCGGGGCCAAGCTCCGGTTCCGGCATGAACTGATCCGCGAGGTCGCGTACGAGACCCAACGGCGCACCGTGCTGCGCGACCGGCACAGCACGCTCGCCGATCTGCTGACCGGCGGTGAGAGTGCCGGGCAGCGCGCCACCCGGGTCGCCGCCGCCCACCACCTCGAACGCGCCGGGCGACTGACGCATGCGGTAGCCGCCCACCTCCAGATCGTCCAGGCCGACCAGGCCCTGGGTGCTCACGAGGAGGCAGTCAGTCGACTCACCCACGTGCTCGAGCTGCTGGAATCGATGCCGGCCGGACTGGAGCGGGACCGCACCGAGCTGGCGGTCCGCGAACTGCGCAGCTTCAGTGCCGTCACCGCTCGTGGATACGCCGCGACCGAGACCGCCGAGGACTATCCGCGCTGCCGGCAGCTGATCGAGGAGTCCGTCCACGACGCCGAGGTGCTGCCCTATCTGATCCGGCAGTGGACCTACTACAGCGCACGCGGCGATTTCGTCCAGGCCGAGGAGGTCAACGACGCAGTCACCCGGCGGATGGAAGCGGCCGGGGTCTACTTCCCCGGTGCCGCCTTGGGCAAGGGCGTCGTCGACTTCTTCCAGGGTGAGTTCGCCGAGGCGGTGACGCAGTTGCGCGACGCCGTGGACAACGGCTGGACGGCCGACTTCCAGGTGCCGCCGGAATGGACCCTGCCGAACGACCCACGGGCCGCCGCGTTCGCGCACCTGGTTCCGTCATTGGCCGTGCGGGGTGACCGCGCTGCCGCCGAACAAGCCGCCCGTGAGGGGATCGCGCGGGCGGAGTCGCTGCCCTTCCCGATCGGACCGTTCAGTGCCGCGTACGTCGACAGCCTGCTGGCCACCGCCCGCAGCATGGACGGCGACCCGGTCGGGGCAGCCGAGATCGGCCAGCGGCTGGTGACGATCGGGGAACGGCACGGTTTCGCGATCTGGAGCCTGTCCGGGCAGATGCACTGTCTCTATTCGGGCATCCGGCTGGGCGATCATTCCCTGCTGCCCGCACTCGCCCAGGCGGTCGCCACCTGGCACAACGTGGTCGCCATCGACTCGTGGACGCCGCAATGGTTCGCCGATCTCGGGTTCGCCCACCTGCTCATCGGCGACGCCGAATCAGCCCTCGCGGCATTCGACCGCTCGCTGCAGATCGCGTACGGCAACGGCAGCCGCTTCTACGAGGCCGAAACGCTCCGCGGCCGAGGCCAGGCCAAGACCGCCCTCGGCCGGCCAGGCGCGATCGAGGACTTCCGCCAGGCATTGTTCGTGGCCGAGCGGCAGGGAGCGAAGCTGTTCGCCGCTCGCGCCCACGACTCCCTGGCCGTCACCGCATGAGTGGGCCCGCGCCCGCTCGACCTCGCAAGATCACGATCATCGGTGGCGGCATGGCCGGCCTGGCGGCGGCCTGGCGGCTGAGTCACGCCGCTGCCGAACCGGGCCGGGCTCCGGCCGAGATCACCGTCTACGAGCAGAGCTGGCAGCTGGGTGGCAAAGGAGCCAGCGGGCGCGGCGTCCACGGCCGCATCGAGGAACACGGCTTGCACGTGTGGCTCGGCTACTACGAGAACGCGTTCCAGCTGATCCGGGAGGTCTACGCCGAACTGGACCGGGTTCAGACCGCCCCGGAATGCCCGATCAGGACCTGGCGCGACGGTTTCGCCCCCGCCGGCCGCGTCGGCGTCGAGGAGAAGACGGGGCCCGGCTGGCAGCACTGGGTCGCCACCTTCCGGGCCACCAGCGGTGAGCCCGGCGACGCCGATGCGGTGGGCGGGACGGCCGCGCCGGCGGAGTTCCTGCGTCGGGCGGTGGGGCTGCTGGCCGACTTCTCCACCTCGCTGCTGGAGATGCGTGCCGCCGACCGGGCTGCCGGTGCCCCAGCCGCGGCAGGCACGGTCGTGCTGAGCGGATCTCCGCGGCCTCCCCGTCCTGCCCGCACGCCCCTCGGCAGCGAAGCCTTCGGCGGTGAGGTCTTCGGGCGCGATCTGGCAGGTCTGCTGCAACAGGCCCGCTTTGCGGCCGTGATCGCCACCATCGAAGGGATCCGGCTGGTCGGCGAGTCCGTACCGCCGGGCATGTTCGCGGCCCTCACCGAGCAACTGGACCGGATGCGGGTCGATCTCGATGTGGTGGTCAGCCACGGTGATCCGAGCCTGCGACGACTCGGCGAGCTGGCCGACCTGGTCGTCAGCTGCTGTCTCGGCATCGTCGGCGACCGGCTGCTGACCGATCCGCGAGGCTTCGGGGCGATCGACGACCTCGACTTCCGCGACTGGCTGCGTCGGCACGGAGCCCGGCCTCAGACCCTCGATTCGGCCCTGGTTCGCGGCATGTACGACTTGGTCTTCGCCTACCGCGACGGAGATCGCACCCAGCCGCGGTTCTGCGCCGGGCTCGGCTTGTTCCTGGCCGGCAAGTTCTTCTTCGACTATCGCGGCTCGCTGTTCTGGCATCTGCAGGCGGGGATGGGCGACATCGTCTTCGCCCCCATGTACGAGGCGCTGCGGGCACGCGGCGTACGGTTCGAGTTCTTCCATCGACTCGACCGGCTGGTGCTCGATCCGGATCGGCAGCGGATCGAGGCTCTTCGGCTGACTCGGACCCGAACAGTGACCGCGGCCGCGTACGCCCCACTGATCACCGTCGGTGGCCTGCCCTGTTTCACCGCGGCACCCGACGAGACACAGCTGGCTCCCCTGGCATCGTCCGCTGCGACCGGCGGCACGGGCGCAGAGCTGGTCGAACTGCGGGCCGGCGACGACTTCGACACCGTCGTACTGGCAGCCTCGATCGGCTCGCTGCCGGAGCCGTGTGCGGAACTGATCGACCACTCGGCCCGCTGGCGCTCGATGATCACCGATGTGGTGACCGTGGCCACCCAGTCGTTGCAGCTGTGGCTCCGGCCGTCCGAGGCCGACCTGGGCTGGAACTTTCCCGCATCCACGATCAGCGGCTACGTGCCGCCGTTCGACACCTACGCATCGATGACCCATCTGCTGGCCAAAGAGCAGTGGCCGGGCGAGCACCAGCCGGCCACGCTGGGCTACTTCTGCGGCTCGCTGCAGCTGCCTGAGCCGGATGCCGATCCGGTCGAGGTGGCCACGGCAAACGCGGTCCGATTCCTCGACCGGCATGCCGGACACTTCTGGCCGGCAGCGACCGGGCCGGCGGGTTTCCGCTGGGAGTTGCTCGCCGACGGCGGCTCCCCGGTCGATCCCGACCATCCGTTGGCCGGCCAGTACGTCCGCGCCAACGTCACCGGTTCCGAGCGCTATGTCCAGTCGATGCCCGGCAGTCAGCGATCCAGGCTCCGGGTCGACGAGTCCGGCTACCCGAATCTGGTGTTGGCCGGTGATTGGACCAACAGCGGACTCAATGCCGGGTGTGTCGAAGCGGCGGTGCTGAGCGGTCTGGAGGCGGCGAACGTGGTGCTCGGCCGACCGCTGATGAGCAACATCTCCGGCTCCTGGTACGGGGTCGGCCCATGATTCCGAACGACCCCATGAGCCCGGAAGACATTGGGAGCTCGGAAGACACTGGGAGTCCAGGAGTCGGCGGGAGTCCGGGCGGCAGCACCCGCCTGGAAGAGCGTGTGCTGCACGCTGCCGAGGACGCCTTCATGAAGGTGATGGCCGGGGTTCCCGAACAACTGGAGACCATGCCCCCCGCTCTCGACCCCGCCGACGCCATCCGGTGGTTCGGCGACCGAGTCAGCGAACTGGTGGCCAGTCTGTCCGAGTTCCCGCTGGAAGCCATGCTGGGACTCGACGACCCGGTCAAGCCTGCCAACTCGCCGGAGGCCGGCGACGCGAACTCGGCATGCAGGCCGAGCGAGGACCAGCGGCTTGCCGGCGAGCCACTGCGAGTCCAGGCCGGCGCCGGAACCGTGGCGGAAGTCCGGGTGTGGGTGCATCCGATGGGCGACCTCGCCCCGGGCACGCTGCGCTTTTCGCTCAGTGACCTGGTCGCCGCGAGCGGTGCCTCGATTCCCGGGTCGCTCGGCACCTTCGCTCCGGCACAGCTCGGGACTCCGATCACGGTCGGTGCCGGCACACTGCTGCAGCTCCCGGTGCCCCCCGACGCATCACCGGGTGACTATCACGGGCACGTCTTCGCACTTGGCGCGACCACTGCCGCCGTACCCGTCGTGGTGACCCTGACATGAGCGCGGTGATCCGGTGACCCGCACCGCCGCCGACCTGCTGGAGGCATACGCTGCCATCACCCGAGCGGCGATGGCCGAGACCGTGGCCGGCGGGGCTCCCGGCAGCTATCTCTACGAGCTGGTCCGCGACTACACCGACCGGCAGGGCAAGGGCCTGCGCCCCGGTCTGTTGCTGGCTGCGGCCGATGCCTGCGGCGCATCGATCCGGACCGCGCTGCCGGCAGCCACCGCCCTGGAGCTGTTGCACACCTCGTTCTTGATCCACGACGACGTCGAGGACCACAGCCGGCTACGCCGAGGCAAGCCCACGCTGCACGAACTGCACGGCATGCCATTGGCGGTCAACGCCGGAGACGCGCTGGCCAACCTCGCCATCCAACCGCTGTTCTCGAGCGCCTTCCCGCGCTATCGGTCCCGGGAGGTGCTGGCAGAACTCCGGATGGCGATCCGGCAGACGACCGAGGGGCAGGCGCTGGAACTCGGCTGGCGACGGCATGCCGTGGTGGAACTGACCGAGGTCGACTACCTGGAACTGGTCGGGCGGAAGACCTGCTGGTACACGACGATGGCGCCGCTGCGGATCGCCGCCCTGCTCGGACGCCGGCGGCCCGCACCGGCTGCGCTGGACCGGCTGGGTTTCCTGGCCGGCTGCGCCTTCCAGATCCGCGACGATCTGCTGGATCTCGCGCCCGGTGGGCAGGAAGGCAAGGAGCCGCACAGCGACATCGCCGAAGGCAAGCGAACGCTGATGCTGATCCACCTCTTGTCGGTAGCCGCTCCCGAGGAGCGGCGTTGGATCATCGACTATCTCCACAAACCGGAGTCCGAGCGCTGCCGGGCCGACCAGGAACAACTGCTGTCACTGATGGTGGACGCGGGCAGCCTCGCGTACGCCGAACAACTGGCCGAGATCCTCGGGCGGGCAGCACGTCGCAGCTTCGACGAAGCCTTCGCCGATCTGCCCGCGTCTGCTGAGTTGGACTCGCTCCGGATGCTGGTCGACTACCTCATCGACCGCGCCTGAACGGGCCCGCTCGCGACGAGCGCACACGTTCACCGGCTACGTCGTCACTCTTCGTGAAGGCCGAAGAACGTGCCGTCACTCATCACTCCTCCGCACGCCGGGTGCGCGCTCTTGCCGCTCGCGGGGCTAGAGACCGGCGCGGCGGCGGAGAGCCGCGGCGTCGCGGATCTCGATCGTCCGGCCGTCGATGTCGATCCAGCCCCGGCCGACCAGCCCCTGCAGCACCCGATTGACCGCCGGCCGCGAGGCGCCGACCATCTGCGCCAGTTCGGTCTGGGTCAGATGCAGGTCGACCGACAAGCGAGTGGCGGGCCGGCCAGGTTGCCGTTCGGCACGCTGGATGAGCAGCTTGGCCACCCGCCCACCCAGATCGAGGAACACCAGGTCGCTGGCCTGCTCCGTGAGCCGACGAACCATCCCGCCCAGGGTCCGCAGCAATTCGTCGAGCAGCATCGGGCTACGTTGCATCGCTTGGAGCAGAGCGGAACGGTTCATCACCAATGCCGTGGTCGGTTGCACCGCGACCGCGGACGCCGACCGTGGGCCCTGATCGATGACCGACAGCTCACCCAGCACCTCGCCGGCGCCGACCGTGACCAGCACCATCTCGCCACCGCGGTCGGAGGCAACGTTGATCTTGACCAAACCGTCGACCACCACGGCGAGGTGATCGCCGGGATCACCCTGGTACCACAAGTACTGGTCTCGTCGAAAGGACCGCGGCACACACACCGCAGTGAGTTCATCCAGTGATGTCGAGTCCAGTGCCGCGAACACTCGCGTGCGTTGCAAAGCGGCGTGGATCTCTTCGCGTCTCACGACCGCATCGACCGCCCGACCAGACCGAAACCGGCTTCACGATCACCGTGCACTGCGACATCATGGCACAGCAATACCGGCGAATCCTACGACGCAAGTCGCCCTGCCCCTGACCGGGACCCGTGATCTCATCGCCAGATCGGCCATTGTCACGGCGGCTCACCCACAACCGATCCGCCCGGCGACGACGTGGATCACTCGGTCGGCCCGGGCGATCGTATCCGGGCGATGGGCGACGACAACCACGGCACGGTCGTCGGTCAACCGGGTCAGGGCGTCCTCGACTCGCGCCGCCGTGCCGGGGTCGACGTCGGCGGTGGCCTCGTCGAGCACGAGGACACCCGCCGGCGTCAGCGCGGCACGGAGCAGGGCGATCAGTTGCCGCTCGCCGGCCGACAGCCGCCCACCTTCGTCCCCGACATCGGTGTCCAGCCCGTCGGGCAGCCCGGCCACCCATTCCGCCAGTCCCAGCCGGCGAGCCATGGCGCTGATCCGGGCGAGTCCGGACTCGTCGAGACTCAGGCCGGGCACCATCACCAGGTTGTCGGCCACGGTGCCCGGCACGAGCACCACCTCCTGTGGCACCAGCACGATGTGTCGCCGCAGCTCGGCCGGCTCGACGTCGGTCAGGGATACTCCGCCATAGGCGACCCGACCGCTCGCCGGCCGATAAAGTCCCGCCAGCAGTTTTGCCAACGTCGACTTGCCGGCACCGGTCGGCCCGGCGAGGGCGACGCGCTCACCACACCGAACCGCCATGCTGACATCGGTCAGCGCCGGCCGGCTCGGGTCGCCGTAGTGGAAGTCGACCTGCTCGACCGTCAGGGCACCCCCGGGCTGCGGAGTCACGGCTCGCCCGACCGGATCCGGTGCCGCGGCCTCGATCAGGTCGAGCACCCGGGCCAGACTGGTCCGGGCCGCGCGCAGATCGCCCAGGTCGGCCACCAATGACTCGATGTCGGAGAAGGCCGAACGGGCAGCGAACAAGAACACCACCGCGCCACCGACGCTGATCCAGCCCTGACTGGTTCCGAGGCCGGCCAGCGCGAGCAGCATGACCACTGCCAGCCCGCCGGCCGGCCCGAGCCCGGTCAGCCACCGATCGGTCCGTACCTCCCGGATCCGGGCGTCCAGCAACCGCTGGTTGTCGGCGGCGAACCGCCGGATCCGGCGACGCCGGGCCCCCAGCACCATCAGCTGGTCGCGAGCCGGAATGGTCTCGGAGAAGGTCGCCGAGACGTCGGCCTCGGCGGCGGCAAGCAACGCGTACGTGGTCGAGGCCCGGCGGGTGAACGCCCGGCCGAGCACCATGGTCGACCCGGCAGCCAGCAGTGCCAGACACAGCGCCAGCAGCCAGGAATAGAGAGTCACGGTGACGGCGGTGACCACCAAGAGCAGCGCGCCGTTGACCAGTCCGGAGAGGGTGACGCCCACGAACTGGGACAGTGCGGCGATCTCACCTGTCAGTCGGCGCAGCAGGTCACCGCTGCGATGGTTCTCCAGAAAGCGCAGCGGCGCTGCGGCGATCCGTTCCAGAGCCTGTTCGCGAAGGCCGCGGACCACCCGTTCACCGACTCGGACCACCAGATATTGGCTGAGCCAGCTGAGCAACCAGAGGGTCAACGCCAACCCGGCGAAGCCGGCCACCGCGGCGAGGGCCCGGCGCCGATCGCCGGCCAGCACTGCATCGGTGAGCACACCGAGCAAAGCGAACCCCCCGACCTGGGCTACTGCCGCGGCCAAGCTGACCACGGTCGCCAACAGCCAGGCGATCCGATGACCACGGAACCAGGGCATGGCCCGACGCAGCACACGACGTTCGTCGGGGGTGGGAGAGAGACGACGCACCTCAGGCACGGGGCACCTCAGGCACGGGCACCTCGGGCACGGGCACCGGCGAGGTCCACCAGCTGATCCGCGCGCGCCGCGACGGCTGGCCGGTGGCTGGCCCACAGCACGACCCGATCGGCGGTTGCGGCCCGCAACCGCTCGATCACCAGTTGCTCGGTTCCGGGGTCCAGTGCCGCGGTCGGATCGTCCAGCAACAGGATCGGGCCCGGCCGCAGCAGTGCCCGGGCGAGGGCAATTCGCGCGCGTTGCCCACCGGACAGTGTGAGTCCGCGTTCTCCGATCATCGTGTCCAATCCGTCGGGCAGTTCGGTGAGCAGCTTTTCGGCCGCGGCGATCCGGCACACCTCGGCCAGTTCGGCGTCGGTCGGTTCAGGTCCGTCCTGCGGTGCGGCGAGCAACAGGTTGTCGCGCAACGTGCCGTGCAGCAGCAGCGGCTTCTGTGTGACCAGTGTCAGCGTCGCCGATCGTTCCTCGGCGGTCCGGCCGTCCAGCTCCGAGGAGCCCCAGGTGACCCGGCCTCGGCTCTCCACCAGGCCGGCGACAGCCGCAAGCATGGTCGACTTGCCCGACCCTGTCGGCCCGATGAGCACGCCCCACTGTCCGAGTGCAAGTCGCAGACTCAGCGCGGTGTCCACCCGGTCCACGGCGAGATCGCTCACGACCAGCGCCGGTGGACCGGGTTCGTCGGTCGTTCTCGGGGGCACCGCCTCCGATTCCAGGCGTTGGCCTGGCGGATTCGGGGGTCCGGCTGCGTTCAGCACCTCGACGATCCGGGCGGCGCTGACTCGGGCCGCGTTCCAGTCCCCGAGCCGGTCGGTTGCCGCTACCGTCGCCCGTTGCACCGTCCCCATCCAGAGCGCGAACGTGGCCAGCTGACCGACCTCGAGTTCGCCGTTCAATGCGGCGAGGACTCCGACGAGGAGCCCGACCGCGATCGCGAACTGCGGCACGCCTTCGGCGCTTGCCTGCCAGGCACTGCGGAGCCGGGCAACGTCGAGCAGGGCGCAAGTCAGGTCCGCGCTGCGTTCGTGATGGCGCCGGACCAGCGTGGGTTCGGAACCCAATCCGCGTACGGTCAGGATGGCGCTCACCAGCTCACCGACCGCCTGGCTACGCCGGCCCTGGCTCCGGGCCAACCGGCTCATCCGAGGATCATCGAGACGGGGGAACACCACGCTGACCACTGCCAGCACCACGACGCAACCCGCGGCGACCAGCAGCAGCCGAGGGTCGATCGAGCCGATGGCCGGGATCAGCACCACCACGGTGGTTCCGATCACCACCCAGGTGGCCAGCCCGTGCAGCCAGATCTGGACCGCTTCCACGTCGTCGATCGCTCGCTCCAGCAGATCGCCGTGACCATCGGTGACCCGATCGAGGTCGGCCGATCGAGCCGTCAGCACACTGTCCAGGAGCGACTCGCGCAAGTCGGCCGCCAGATCGGCCTCTGCCCGGTTGGCCCACCACGTCCAGCCACACAGCCCGAGGAACTCCACCACCACTGCCACCGCCAGCATCCCGGACCAGCGCGCGAGTGCGGCGAGGTCCCCCGGCACGATGCCGTCATCGATTGCCCGCCCCAGCAGATAGGGGATCGCCAGGAAAGCCAACTGGCGAATCATCGAACTCGCCATGGCCGCTGCCAAGTGACCCCGACCATGGCGCAGGCAGGCGCGCAACAGCGCCCGGTCGGTGCTCGGCAGCATGGCCTCGACGGTAGAAGCCGATGCCGACCGTCGATGAAAGTCAGTCGCCCGAACGTGCAATTCAGCGATCACCTCGACCCTGTTCGGGTGCCTTTCGCCCGCGGAGTTGGATGCCGCCGCCGATGGCTTGGACCCGTTCGACGTACCACCGCTAGCGTCGACGGAGTTGTGCCCGTCACCAGGAGGATCATCGATGCCGCGTCAGCGCCGTGAGCAGCTCACTTTCCCGATCAACATCCGCCGCCTCGAGGTGCGACGGATCCTCGACCTGGGGCCCGGGATGCGCAGGCTGACCTTGGCCGGTGATCAGCTCGGCGGCTTCGTGACCGACGACGGCATCGCGGTTCCGCCGTTGCGCAACGAGGGCTTCGACGACCACGTGAAGCTGATCGTTCCCGGGCCGGGCCAAGCTGCCCCGGTGCCGCCGATCCAGGTCGAGGGGCACCTGAACTGGGATCCACCGGGCGGGCGACCCAATGCGAAGGACTACACCCCACGCCGCTACGACCCGAGTGCCGGCGAGATCGATCTCGACTTCGTCCGGCACGGCACCGGCTGCGCCTCGACCTGGGCCGAACAGGTCGCCGTCGGCGATCCGGCCTGGATCGCGGGGCCGAAGAGCTCGGCACTGCTCCCCCGCGATGTGGACTGGCTGCTCGTCGGTGGCGACGAGACCGCGCTCCCGGCCATCGGCCGGCTGCTGGAGGAACTGCCCGCCGGACTTCCGGCCCGGGTGTTCGTCGAGGTCGCCGACGCCGCGCACGAGATCGAGTTGCCGACCCGCGAGGGGGTGGAGGTGCATTGGCTGCATCGTGGGGCGACTCCGGCCGGCAGGTCCGACGTGCTGGAGCAGGCGATCCGGGCGATGGACTGGCCGGCCGGCGAGGTGTACGCGTGGCTCGCCGGCGAGGCGGTCACCCTCAAGCCACTGCGCACTTTCCTGAAGATCGAGCGCCAGGTTCCCCGGGACTGTCTGGAGGTCACCGGCTACTGGCGGCGGCGGGAGACCGTCGGCATCCCGGCCACCGAAGAAGAGGCCGTGGACGAAGTCTCCGACCACGACCGGCTGCACGACCTCGCCGATCTGACCGGTGCGTACGCGCTGCGGGCGGCGGTGACCTGCGGGCTGATCGAGGCGCTGGACGGCCGTACGGCCACTCTCGCGGAACTGGCCGAGAGGACCAGGAGCCGGCCGGCGGTGCTCTCGGCGCTGGCCCGGCTGCTGGTCCGGCTCGAGGTGCTCAGCCATGCCGACGGCAGATTCGGGCTCGGGCCGCTCGGTGCCGAACTGGTCGAGGACGAGGAAGAACTCGCCGAGTACGACCTGACCGGCCCGCGGTCGGCGCTCGAACTGTCCGTTGCCGGACTGCTCGACACCCTGCGCGACGGCAGGGCCGCGCCGGACCGCGCCGGGCTGACCATTGCGGAGCGGGCCGATCGGGACAGCCGTTTCGCGGCCGCCGCTCGGGCCGAGACCGAGGAAGAGGGCCGCTGGCCGGCGCCCTCGATCGCGAGCCACCTGGACTGGTCGAACTACGGCACGGTGGTCGGGCTGGGCCCGGCATCGGGACAGGCGATGGCCTCGATCCTGCGTGAACACCCCGGTGTCCGCGGCGTGCTGGCAGACCTTCCGTCCGGCCTCGCCGTGGTCCGGGACACCATCGTCGAGACGGCATTCGCCGACCGGCTTGAGTTGGTCGAACAAAGCCCGTTCGGCCCGGTGCCGGCCGGCGACGTGCTGCTGGCGGTCGAACTGCTGGAACGGTTGCCCGATGCCGATGCCACCGTGGTGCTGCGTCAGCTGCTGACCGGTCCGACACCGGAGGTCATTGTCGTCGAGCGGGTCACCGACGACGAGGAGGACGACCTGGCCGAGAGCGAACTGCTGTCGCACTGCGCGTACGGGGTCGGCTTGCGCAGCCTGACCGACCTGATCGCCCTGGCCACCTCGGCCGGCGCCGAGACGGTGGAAACGATCGAGATCGGTTGGGATCGGCGACTGCTCCGGCTGACCTGACCAGACGCCGCGGCGGCATCCCCTAGTTGACCGAGGATGCCGCCGACAGCTCCGAAATGGTTGATCTCAGCCGTTGATCGCCTTGTCCAGGATGGGAGTGATCTGCTCGACCACCCACGGATAGGCCAGAACCGTCGGGTAGGCGATGTCGGAAGCCAGCCCGCTCTCGGCGTCCACGACGGCCGAGTGACCGTTCTTGACCGCCGGGATCGACTGCCAGAGCTTGTTCGACTCCAGCTTCGAGCGGCTGATGATGCCCTCGTCACCGAACGGGTACGCGATCAGCACCACGTCGGCGTCGAACTGGTCGACGTTCTCCAGACTCACCCCGTCCTTCTCGGTGGAGTAGTTCTTCGAATTCGGGGCCTTGACCAGACCGAGCGCCTCGAAGACCCCTGGGTCCTGGTCGGATGAGGAGATGTAGCTCAGCTGGTTGGGGTGCACGACGACATAGGTGTAGGTCTTGCCGGCGAACTCAGGATGCGCGGCGGCGGCATCGGCGGCGATCTTCTTGTTGGCAGCGATGACCTGGTTCGCCTGGTCGGTCATGCCGAGCGCCTCGGCCGCACGCAGCAGCCGGTCCTCCCAGGTCATGTCGGAAACCTGATCGGGATCGGAGAAGGTGACCACCGGAGCGATCTTGGCCAGCTTCTCGTACTCCTCGTCCATCGAGTAGCTGTTCACCCCGAGAATGATGTCGGGCTCGGCGGCGGCGACGGCCTCGAAGTCGGTGCCGTCGGTGTCGTCGAAGGTCGTCGGATTGCTGATGCCGAGCTTCTTCTCGGTCTCGGCCACGTAGGGTGAGACGAAGCAGCCGGGGCAGGTCGGCGAGATCACCGGCTTGATGCCCAATGCATAGGCGATGTCTCGATCGCCTCCGGACACCACCGCGACCCGGGTCGGCGCCGCCTCCACCTTCGTTTCGCCCCAGGCGTTCTTCTGGATGATCGGGAACTGCGCGGCGGCGGTCGGCGACGCCGAACCGCTGTCGGCTCCTCCTGGGTCGGCGCCGGAGCCACCGCAGCCGGCCAGGGCCACGGCCAGCAAGACGGCTCCGGACGCGAGAATTCGCTGCTTCCATGTGGTCATGGAGATTCCTTTCGGGTCACTCGATCGTGCCGGCCCAGCGGATAGACGAAGGGATGGCCGGTCACAGGGTGTGGGGCGACGTCGGCCGTCAGGCCGAAGACATCGTTGATCAGTTCGGGCG
This sequence comes from Microlunatus sp., assembly GCA_047605905.1. Classification (GTDB taxonomy): domain Bacteria; phylum Actinomycetota; class Actinomycetes; order Propionibacteriales; family Propionibacteriaceae; genus Microlunatus. The sequence continues at coordinate 12,168 of JASGEZ010000174.1, read as the reverse complement.
TGAGCACGTCGGCGGGCCGCCCGTGCCCGCGAATTCGCCCGTCTCGCATGGCGATGACGGTATGGGCGTACCGAGCCGCCTGGTTGAGGTCGTGCGAGACCAGCACGATGGACGTGCCACGCTGAGCGTTGAGATCGACCAGCAGATCGAGCACGTCGAGTTGATGGGCGATGTCGAGAAACGTGGTCGGTTCGTCGAGCAGCAGGTAGGGGGTCTGCTGGGCCAGCGCCATCGAAATCCAGACCCGCTGCCGCTGCCCACCGGACAGCGAGTCGACCCGCCGGCTGACCAGTTCCGCAGTGCCGGTGGCCAGCAGTGCATCGATCACCGCCTCCTCGTCAGCGGCGCTACGGCGCTGCCCGAACCGCTGGTGCGGATGGCGGCCCCGCCAGACCAGGTCACCGACCGTGATCGACTCGGGTGCCAGCGGGGACTGCGGCAAGATGCCGAGCCGGCGGGCGACCTCCCTGGTCGGCAGGGCGTGGATGTCCTCGCCGTCGAGCAGCACCGACCCGGAGGTGAGCTTCAACAGCCTCGCCAGTGCCCGGAGCAGGGTCGACTTGCCACAGGCGTTCGGACCGATCAGCGCGGTGATCTCACCTGCGACCAGCCGGACCGACAGGTCCGGCAACACCAGCCGCTCCCCGTAGCCGACATCGATCCCGCGCGCCTCCAGCGCCTCACCGGTCATCCGACGGTTCCCGCTCGGGTCCGCAACAGCAGCCAGATGAAGACCGGCGCGCCGATGATGGCGGTCAGCACCCCGGTCGGGATCGGTGAGATGAGCGGCGCGTTCTGGGCGATCACATCCGACCAGATCACGATCAGGCCCCCGACCAGTACGGCGACCGGCAACTGCGGCCCCCGGGGTAGCAGCCGCACGGCGATCGGGCCCGCGATCAGACTGACGAATCCAATCGGTCCGACGACACTGGTGGTGATCGCCGCCGCGGTCGCCCCGATCCCGAGCACGACCAGCCGGACCGTGGTCACCCGAATCCCGAGTCCGGATGCCAGGTCATCGCCCATCGCGAGGCCACCGAGGCCCCGGCTGATCGCGACCGCGATCGAGCCGGTGACCAGCAACAACACCGCAAGTCGGGCCACGTCGCTCCATTCCAGACCGGCGACGGTGCCGATCGTCCAGCGGGTCGCGGCGGCGGTTGCACGCAGGTCGGCCCGGGTCAACAGGTAGGCGGTGATCGAGTCCGCGACCGCGCTCATCCCGATTCCGACCAGAATCAGGCGGTACGTGTCCAGGCCCTGGCGCCAGCTGAAGGCCACGACCAGGCCGACCGTGACCAAAGCCCCGATCAGCGCCGACAGCGGAATACCCAGCCCGGCGCTCGGCATCACGACGATGATGATGACTGCTCCGGTGCCCGCGCCTGAGGTGATACCGATGATGTCGGGTGTGGCCAGCGGATTCCGGGCGACTCGTTGGTAGAGCATGCCGGACAGCCCGAACAGTGCGCCGGCGAGTGCAGCCCCGAGCGCTCGCGGCTCGCGGGTCTCGAAGATGACGTAGTTGGCGAGCCCACGCCCCTCGCCGATCAGCGCCGGCAGCAGCTTCGCCGACGGGATGCTCGCCGAACCGCCGAGGGTCAAGGTGGCGGCGATCCCGGTGAGCAGGGCCACGGCGGCCCCGCTGATCACCAGCGCGGCGCGGCGGCGGTCGCCGCGCTGCCGGCTGCGCATGACCGCCCGAATGTCAGCCCGGTTCGCCTCCACCATGAGCGCAGTCACAGCGTCACCAGGTCCCGCCGCCGGGCCAGCCAGACGAAGAACGGCGTACCGATGACGGCAGTCATGATGCCGACCTCGAGTTCGCCGCCCCGGAGCACGATCCGGCCGGCCACGTCGGCTGCCAGCAACAGAGCCGATCCGACCAGCATCGCCATCGGCAGGGCCAGCCGGTGATCGGTACCGACGAGCATCCGGGCCAGGTGGCCGGCGACCAGACCCACGAAGCCGACCGGCCCGCAGGCGGCGGTCGCAGCGGCGCAGAGCAGCACCGCGACAGCCGCGCAGACCAACTGGGCCGACCCGACGCGAACACCCAGGCCGGCGGCCATGTCCTCACCGAGAGCAAGGATGTTCAGCGTCCGACCGAGCGGCAGGGCCCCGACCAGACCGACGACCAGGAACGGCAAGGCGTCACCGAGCACCTCGGCTCGGCCCGTGAGTTGACCGACCGACCAGAACCGCAGGCTGGCCGCTGTGGCCGGCGAACGCACGATCAGCAGGTTGATCATCGCGGCCATCAGTGCGGCGATGGCCGCGCCGGCCAGCACCAGCCCGAGCGCCGAGCCGCCCACCGCGGTCCGGGTACCGATCAGATAGACCAGACCGGCCGTCACCGCGGCCCCCACCAAGGCGAACCAGAAGTAGACCCGCAGGTCGCCGACCTGGAAGATCACGACGCCGAACACGACGAAGAAGGCGGCTCCGACCTCGACTCCGAGGATGCCCGGGTCGGCCAGCGGGTTCAAGGTCAGTGCCTGCATGATCAGTCCGGAGGCACCCAGCGCGGCCCCGACCAGCAGACCCAGGATGGTCCGGGGGATGCGCTCGGTCCACAGCACGTAACTGTCGTAGCTGGTGCCGTCGGGATGCAGTAGCACCTGGACCACGTCGGCAGCTGAGATGTCGCGGGCGCCGACAGCGATGCCGATGATCGTGACGGTGAGGACGGCGAGAAGTCCCAGTGCCAGCAGGACACCCGCTCGGGTGAGTGTCGACCGGGACAGAACCGGGAGGGGCTGATCGGGCGCGACGTCGCGTACGGCGGCGGGCACCGGCGGTCCTCCTCGCTCACGTTCCCGATCGACGAGAGGGAACATCGTGGAAGTGATTAGGTTAGCCTTATCTTGTGCTCCACGATCTCATCAGCTTGTCAGCCGATGCAACTCCGGGGACCGACACCGATGTCGGTCCCTGGGGTCACGAGGCCCACGTCCACGATTTTCATCAGTTCCTCTTCACCCCGGTCGGCCGTGCGGTGATCTGGACCGGCGGACGTAGCCTGCGGCTCTGCCCTGAGGTCGGCGCCTGGATACCGGCCGGAGTCTGGCATTCGGCGCGCTTCGAGGCAGACTCCCTGGTGCTCCCGCTGGCCTTCCCTGCCGAGTGGTCCAGCCCGGTGCCCGACGGTATCGAGGTGCCGCTGGACGCCAGGAGGCAACGATCGGTGCTGGCCAGCCTACGAGCGGGGAGTGAACCCCGGCGCGAGCTGTTCGAGCTGCTGGTCGCCGACAGCCAGGCCCTGCCGTTGCCGGCACCGTCCAGCCCGTGCGCCGTGGCGGTGGCGAACGGACTGCGGCAGGCGCCGGCCGACCAGCGAACCGCCGGTGAATGGGCCGCGGCCCTGCACGTCGGCGCCACCACCTTGCGCCGGGCATTCGCTGCCGAGACCGGGCTGACCTTCTCGGAGTGGCGCACCAGGCTGCGGCTCAATCTCTCCGTCCCGCTGCTGGCCCGCGGTCTGATGGTCTCGGCCGTCGCCCAACGCGTCGGCTTCACCAGCACCAACGGATTCATCCTGGCCTTCCGTCGCTACTTCGGCACCACCCCCAAGGCCTACGCCACCACCGAACTCTGCGCCTGACCACGCACCAGTGCCGCGCTGATGACGGGACCGAGCACAGCCAGCGCCGCCGGGGTCAGCAGATCCTCGTGTTCGACGTCGATCCGGTGCTCGATCAGCCGGCCGTCCAAGTAGGGCGACCAGACCGACGCGGGGGTCTGCCCGGGCTCGGCGCTTCGGGTCGCGGTGAAGAACAGCACGTCACCGCGGAAGCGAGAGGTGCTGCTACGCGCCAGCAACTCGGCGGCATGGAGGTGCAACCGATCGACGGCCTGCAGCAACTGGTCGTCGAAGTCCTGGGCAACCCGATGCAGCAGTTCGGTGTGTTCCTTGGTCAGGTGCGCATTCCGCCGCGGATCGCCTCGATCAGGCACGTCGTCCCGGTCGGCCTCCACCGGATAGGCGTCCAGCAGCGCCAACAGCTCGACCGTCTCGCCGGCGGACTGCAACAGGGCCGCGAGTTCGTAGGCCACCGTCCCGCCGAAGGAGTAGCCGGCCAGGCGATACGGGCCATGCGGTTGGATCGACCGCACCTGGGCGAGATACAGTCCGGCCAGCTCGGCAATCGTCGACACCGCCGGCAATGGCCCGGACAGCCCCGGAGACTGGATCCCGTACATCGGCTGATCGGGATCCAGGTGGCGCAGCAGACCGGCGAACTGCCAGCTGAAGCCATCGATCGGATGGACGCAGAACAGTGGCGGCCGACTTCCGGTCGTGCGCAGCGGGAGCAGCACCTGGGTCGCCTCCCGGCGGGCATCGGCGCCGATCCGGAGAGCCAGGTCGGCCAGGGTCGGCGCGGCCATCACGGTCCCGATCTGGACCGCCAGGCCGAGTTCGGTACGCAACCGGCTGGTCAGCTGCATGGCCAGCAGCGAATGTCCGCCCAAGGCGAAGAAGTTGTCCTCGACGCCGACGTCGGTGACGCCGAGCAGTTCCTGAGCGATCCGGCAGATCGCCGCCTCGCGGTCGTTGGCCGGCGGGCGCGACGACCGGCCGGCCAGCGCCGGCGCCGGTAACGCCGCCCGGTCGATCTTGCCGTTCACCGACAGCGGCAGGGTGTCCAGCGCGATCACCGTGGCCGGGACGAGATACTCGGGCAGTCGAGCGGCCAATCGTGCCCGCACCGACTCCGGGTCGACCGGACCGTCCGGGCCGGGGGTCACGTAGCCGATCAGCCGCTTGATGCCGCTCGGCTCGGTGTGCACCACCACCGCGGCCGTTGCCACGTCCGGTTCGGCGGCCAACGCCGCCTCGACCTCCCCCGGCTCCACTCGATAACCGCGGATCTTCACCTGGTCGTCGGTTCGGCCCAGGTAGTCCAGACCACCGTCGGAGCGCCAGCGCACCCGGTCCCCCGTCCGATACATCAGGCCGCCCGCCGGCCCGTACGGATCGGCGACGAAGCTGGCCGCCGTCAGCCCGGGACGGGCGTGATAGCCACGGGCCAGACCGGCGCCGGCCAGATACAGTTCGCCGGGCACCCCGATCGGCACCGGCCGCAGCGCGGTGTCGAGCACGTAGCCGGTGGTGTTGTAGATCGGCGTGCCGACCATCGAGGTCAGGCTGTCGGACACGTCGGCGCCGAGCGCGTTGATGGTGTATTCGGTCGGTCCGTAGAGGTTGTAGCCGGCTGTCCCTTCGGTGTCTCGGAGCAATGTCCACAGCCGGTCCGGCACTGCCTCTCCACCGAGCAGCACCAAGGCCGGCCGGTGCCGGTGCTCGGACAGCAGCCCGGCATCGACCAATTGAGCGGCGTAGGACGGAGTCACATTGATCACGTCGATGCCGGTCCGGTGGTAATGCTCGGCCAGACTGAAGACGTCGAGGCGGGCCTGCTCGTCGATCACGTGTACCTCGTGCCCGTCGACCAGCCAGAAGAACTCCTCCCAACTCATGTCGAAGGCGAAAGACACGGTGTGCGCCACCCGCAGCGGCCGGTTGCGTGCGGCGGCCCGGACCACCGGCTCGAAGATCCGCTCCCGATGGTTCGCCAGCATGTTCGTCAACCCGCCATAGGGCACCACCACGCCCTTCGGCACCCCGGTCGAACCCGATGTGTAGATCACGTACGCGGTGTGCCGGGCGTCCCGGGCGGAGGGCAGCTCGGCGGCAGCGACCGGTTCAGGCGAACGGCCGGCGAGGTCGGCGACCACCGCCGGATCGTCGAGAATCAGCCTCGGCACCGCTGGGTGCTCGGGCAGCCGATCGGCGACCCGATCGACGCTGACCAGCAGCAACGGGCCGGCATCGGTGAGCATCCCGGCCAATCGGTCCGGCGGGTGCTCCAGGTCCAAAGGCAGGTAGCCGGCGCCAGTCTTGAGCACGGCGAACAAGGCGACCACGAAATCAGCAGAGCGCGGCAGGGCCAGCGCGACCAGCCGCTCCGGGCCGGCACCGGCGGCGAGCAGCGCGCGGGCCAGCCGGTTGGCTGCGGCGTCCAGTTCGGCGTAACTGAACCGCTGCTCACCGAAGACCAGGGCACAGGCATGCGGCGTACGCGCGACCTGTTCGGCGAACAGCTCCGGAATGCTCAGCTCGGGCACGGCGCGGCCCTGGTCGACACCACGAGCCAGCAGCGCCGCCGCCTCGGCCGGGCCGACCAATGGCACCGAGGCCACCCTGGCCGACGGATCGGCCGCCAGCCGGTCCAGCACGGCCGCCACCCGGAGCAGTACCTGCTGCGCCTCGGCGCGGCGATGCAGGTCGGGGCGGAAGGCCACGCTCAGCTCCAGCTCCGCCCCGGGGGTGACGGTGAACGTGAACGGATAGTGGGTGCCGTCGACGCTGTGCGTCCAACCGATGTCGTGAACCCGGAACGCCTCCTCCCGGGCCACGTCGTCGAGCGGAGTGTTGCGGAAGACGTACAAGGTGTCGAACAACTGACCGAGACCGCTGCTCCGCTGGATCTGGCTCAATCCGATGCCGTGGTGTGGCAGCAGGTCGGCCTGTTCCCGCTGGCTGCGGACCAGCAGTTCCCGGACGGTCTCACCCGGTCGCAGCCGGATCCGGACCGGCAGGGTGTTCATGTACATGCCGATCCCTCGTTCCACCTCGGGCAGCTCGGGCGCCCGCCCGGACACGGTGGAACCGAAGACGATGTCGTCCTGGCCGGTCAGCCCACTCAGGGTCAGTGCCCAGGCAGCGCTGCACACGGTGTTGAGCGTGACCCCGCAGCTGCGAGCCATGACTCGCAGCCGTTCGCTGGCCGTCGGATCCAGGGTGAGGAGGCAGCTGTCGGCCGGTACGGGCTCACGGTTCGGGTCGGCCGGAGCGACCAATGTGCCCTGCTCCAGCCCGGCCAGGTGGTCCCGCCAGGCCCGCTCCGCCGCAGCCCGGTCGCCGGCGGCCAGCCAGGCCAGGTGGTCGCGATAAGGGACCGGAGCCGGCAGCGCGGCGAGGTCCGCATCACTGGCATAGAGCTGGAACAACTCCTCGAACAGCAACGACTCCGACCAGCCATCGGTCAAGATGTGGTGCTGGGTCAGGCACAGCATGCTGCGGTCGTCGGCCAGTCGGAGCAGGGTGACCCGCAGCAACGGCGGGTCGGTCAGGTCGAATCGGGTTCGGCTGTCCGCCTCGGAGAAGTCGCGCTGGACGTTCAGTTGTGCGGCGGGGTCGAGCCCGCGCAGGTCGATTTCTCGGAAGAGCAGTTCCCAGCGCTCCGGGATCAGCTGCACCGGCCCGTCGAAACCCTGATGCCAAAACCCTGCACGCAGATTCGGATACCGCAGCAACAATGCATCGAAGGCTCGCCGCAGCCGGGGTACGTCCACCCGGTGGCGGAGTTCGACGAAGTTCTGCATCAGGTAGACATCCAGGGCCTGGTCGTCGTAGGCCGCGTGGAAGTACAGCCCCTCCTGCAGCGGAGCGAGCGGCCAGACCTCGGTGGCACTCGGGCAGTACGCGGTCACCAGCTCACGCTGGGCGGGGGTGAGCGAGACCAAGGGCTCGCTGTGATCGACCGCTCCGGTGACCGACGCCTCGGGCCGGACGGTGGAGGAGTGGGCTGCGGCGATCCGGGCCAGACCGCTCACCGTGCGCTGCTCGAAGACGTCTCGGGGATGGAAGACCAGGTTGTGGCGTCGGGCCCGGGAGACGAAGGTCAGTGAGGTGATGCTGTCGCCGCCGAGGGCGAAGAAGTCATCGTCGATGCCGACCTCGGCCAGTCCGAGGACGTCGGCCAGCACCGCACACAGGGTGCGTTCGCGCTCGTCGCGCGGAGCCCGGGAATCGCTCGACCCGCGCAGCTCCGGGGCCGGCAATCCGCTCCGGTCGAGCTTGCCGTTGACCGTCATCGGCAGCTCGGGCAGAGTGACGATCGCCGCCGGGACAAGGTGGTCGGGCAGCCGCTCGGCGAGCGCGGCGCGGGTCTCGGCCGGGTCTGCCGAACCGGTGACGTAGCCGATCAGCCGTTTCACACCGGGACTGTCCTCGCGCACCACCACCGCTGCGGTGGCCACGCCGGGCAGCAGCGCCAAGGCTGTCTCGACCTCGCCGGGCTCGATCCGGAAGCCGCGGATCTTCACCTGGTCGTCGGTCCGCCCGAGAAACTCCAGCCGGCCGTCGGGGCGCCATCGGACCAGGTCCCCGGTCCGATACATGCGGCCGCCGGCCGGCCCGTACGGATCGGCCGGAAAGCGTTCCGCGGTCAGGTCCGGCCGGTGTAGATAGCCGCGAGCCAAGCCCGCGCCGGCCAGATAGAGCTCGCCAGGCGCACCGACCGGCACCGGGCGCAGCGCAGCATCGAGGACGTACGCGGTGGTGTTGCCGATCGCGCGGCCGACAATCGGCGTCGCGGCCTCGGACAGGTCGGCGGCCAAGGCGTCGACGCTGTATTCCGTCGGGCCGTAGAGATTGACCGACTGCACCCCGCCGGCCCGGCGGATTGCGGCCCACAGCGTGGCCGGCACCCCTTCGCCGCCGAGCAGCAGCAGCCTCGGCCGGTGGGCGGCCGGGTCCAGCAGCCCCCACTCCAGCAGTTGCTGGGCGTAGGTCGGGGTGACGTCGAGGGTGTCGATCCGGCACCTGCGTACGTAGTCGACGACGAGTTCCGCGTCCCGCCGCTGCACCTCGTCGAGCACATGCAGTTCGTGCCCGGCGATCAACCAGAACAGCTGTTCCCAGGAGGTGTCGAAGCTGAACGACGCCGTGTGCAGCGCCCGGACCGGTCCCGTCACGCCGGCCGCCACCGGCTCCAGCAGCCGGCGACGGTGGTTGTCGTAGAGATTGGTCAGGCCACGGTGGGTGACCACCACGCCCTTGGGCCGACCGGTCGAGCCGGAGGTGTAGATCACGTACGCGACGTTGTCCGGTTCCGGCCTGCGGGGCTCGACACCGGGCTGGGTCTCGGCCAGTGCGGCAGCCAGAGTCGCCGGATCCAGCACGCAGGCCGGCTGAGCGTCCTCGATCATGAGGGCCAGCCGGTCGGCCGGGTGGTCCAGATCCAGCGGTAGGTAGCCGGCACCGGCGGCCAGCACCCCCAGCATGGCGACCACCGCGTCCGGTGATCGTGGCAAGGCCAGCGCCACGAGATCGTCGGGTCCGATGCCCCGAGCGGCCAGCCAGCGGGCCAGCCGGTCGACCCGACGGACCAGCTCGCCGTAGCCGATCTCGACGCCGGCCCCGATCAGCGCGATCCGGTCCGGATGGGCCACGGCGGCTGACCGCAGCCGGTCCAGCACCGTGTCCGCTGCCACCGTCGAGATCTCGCCCCGGCCGGCGTCGAGCCGGGCAGCCGCCTCCTCGGCGGTGATCAGGCGCAAAGCGCCGACCGGAGTATCCGGGTCGCCGGTGAGCTGCTGCAGCAACTCGGCGAGGCGACGGCCGAATCCGGCCACGACGGCCCGATCGAGCAGGTCGGCCCGGTATTCGAGGTGGATCTCCGGCTCGTCGTCGACGTTGACTGCCACGGTGAGCGGATAGTGGGTGGCGTCGCGGGCGCTGATGTCGGAAACTCGCACACCACCGCGCAGCGCGGGGCGGGCGGTCGGGTCGACCGGATAGTTCTCGATCACCAGCAACGTGTCGAACAGTTCGCCCAGCCCGGCCGTGCGCTGGATGGCCGGGAGCCCGAGCTGGTGGTGATCGCGGACGGTGTCCTGGTCGGACTGGAACCGGGCGATCAGGTCGCCCACCCGCTCTCCCGGCCGGACCTGGAGCCGGACCGGGACGGTGGTGATGAAGAGCCCGATCATCTCTTCGACACCGTCGAGTTCCTCCGGACGACCGGACACGGTCAGCCCGAAGACGACATCGCCGCGGCCGGATATCGCACCGAGCAGCAGACCCCAGGCGACCTGGATCAGGGTGGCCGCAGTTGTGCCGAGCCTGCGGGCCGCCGCGGCCATCCGGTCACCCATACCAGCCGGGAGTTCGACCGCGTGCACGGTCGGCCGGATCGGCCGCCGGCCCGGATCGGGGCTGGTCAGCAGGGTCGGTCCGTCGAGTCCGGCCAGAGCCTCGGCCCAGGCGCGAGTCCCGGATTCGGAGTCCCGGCCGGCCAGCCAGGCCAGATAGTCACGGTAGGGGCGCGGCGGCGGCGCGTCGCCCGCGCCGTCGTACTGGCTGAGCAGGTCGGAGATCAGCAGTGGCATCGACCAACCGTCGACGAGCAGGTGGTGCACGGTGACGATCAGCCGGTACGTGTCCTCGGCCAGCCGAACCAGCCGCAGCCGGAGCAGCGGCGGCTGACTGAGGTCGAACCGGGCCGTCAGATCGGCGCGTTCGAGGTCCACCACCGCTGCGAGTTGGTCGGCTTCAGCGCTGAGATCGGTACGCCGCAGCGGCACCGTGACCGCGCTGGGCACGAACTGCACCGGCTCGGGCAGATTCTCGTGCCAGAAGCCGGCCCGCAGATTCGGATGCCGTCGCAGCACCCGGGCGGCGGCTCGTTCCAGCCGGTCGGCATCGACCCGACCGGTCAGTCCGACGCTGACCTGCACGGTGTAGACGTCGTCGGCGTGCCCGTCGTCGGCGTACAGGGCATGAAACAGCAGGCCCTGTTGCAGCGGTGTCAACGGGAGCAGATCAGCGATCGCCGATCGGGTCACTGGCGGTCCTTCCACATCTGTTCGAGCATCGAGATCTGAGTCTGGTCCAAGGTGACCAGGTCGAAATCGGACGGGGTGGCCCCGGCTTCGTCGCCGTCCCGGGCCCACAGGACCAGGCCGTCCAGCGCCTCGATCCAGGATTCGACCCAGTCGTCGACCAAGTCGTCGGCCACTGCCGGGGACCACGTCCACGCGGCTTCGAGTTCGGGCCCGGACGGACCGGCCCGAAGTTCCGCCGTCACCTCGATCGGATGGGTCAGCGGCAGGTCGTCGGCGTCTGCCGCGCCGAGGGCTCCGGCTTCTGCAGCCATGGTCCAATCGCCGCCGATGACAGCCGCAGGCCGGCCCAGATAGTTCCAGAGCACGGTCGGCGGCGGACCGGCCAGCTGCGCCGCGGTCGCCGCATTGAGGTAGCGCAACTGACCTGCGGCCAGCGCCTGCCGGCCGGCCGCACGTAGCTGTTCCTTGACGTGTTTGAGCGATCGACCGGCGTCGGTCCCGCCTGCGAGCGCGTTGCCGAGCTGGATGTCTCCTGGATCGAGCCGGACCGGACAGAGGCTGGTCAGCCAGCCGACCGTGCGGCTCAGGTCCCAATCGCTGTCCGGTTCCTCCCGGCCATGGCCCTCGAGGTCGATGGTCAGCGGGGACCGATCGGTCGCCGCACAGTGACCGAGAACCAGCGCCGTGAGCAACACGTCGTTGACTCCCGCGTTGACCGCCTGCGGCACGGCGTCGAGCAGCGGAGCGGTCTGTTCCGCGGTCAGCCGGACGACCCGGTGACGGGCTCGTGCGGTGACATCCCGCCCAGGGTCGAGCTGCAGGCCGGGCAGCGCGGACCGGGCGTCGATCCAGCGGTCCAAGGTGGCCACCGTGTCGGGGTGATAGGCCGTGGTCGCCAGTCGATCGGTCCAGGCCCGCAACGGCGTCGGCACCGGGTCGAGCCGGGGGGCGTCACCGGCTTTCAGTTGCTCGACGGCTCGAGCCAGATCGGGCAGCAGGATCTGCCAGGACACCTCGTCGATGACCAGGTGATGGGCGATCAGCAAGAGCCGGCCGGATCGCCGTCCCCGGTCGACGAAGACAGCCTGAACGGTACGGCCCCGGGTCGGGTCGAGCCGGGCCCGGGCCAGTGGGGCTTGGTCGAGGAGCAGTTCGGTGGGGTCGTCGGTGTCGTCGGTGACGACCCGCAGGCAATCAGGAGCCCGCAGTGTGCCGACCGGCCCGATCTCGGCCGTCCACACGCCGGGAGCCCTGACCGTCACGGTCTGCCGCAGCCCGGCGTGGGTGTCGAACACGGCCTGCAGGGCCCGAGTCAGCTGATCGGCGGTCAGGCCGGCCGGCGTCGTGACAAGTCGGGCCTGGGTGAACGCCGGAATGCCCGGGCCGGACCAGGTCGCCAGCCAGTGTGCGATCGGCGGCAGGACCAGCGGACCGACCGGGCCCGCGGTTGGTGACGCCGCCGCGGTGGACCGGTCCGGCTGGGGGGCGCCGGCAAGCTGGGCGAGCTGAGCCGGGGTGGGTGCGCTGAAC